>DAOLFO010000179.1:0-6718 GCA_035326305.1 Chitinophagaceae bacterium | reverse complement strand
CGGTGACGAATGAGCCGTTAACCGGTGTGCTGGACAAATGCTTTGCCGGGCAACCATTGGAGTACCGTATCTATGAAAAGAGTATCACGGTACGGGAAAAGGTGCCTGTTACTGCCCCGACGCGGGAACTTCGGGGCAAAGTGGTCAATGAAAAAGGTGAGCCCGTGGCGGGGATTACGGTGGCTATTAAACACACGTCTTTTACTTCAGTGTCAGATAGTCAGGGTGAGTTTGGTTTCCTGACAGCGCCAACCACGGTTATTTTGGTGATATCCGGGGCTGAAATGGAAATACAGGAAATGATGGTTGGTGAAGCTCCCTTTGCCTTAGTGACCGTCAAAACAAAGGTAGGTGTCCTTGACGAAGCTTTTGTCATTGCATACGGAAAAGCGACAAAGCGAACCTCGGCCAATTCTGTCAGCCGCCTCACCAAAGACGAGATTAGCAAACATCCCGTATCCAACCCCTTGCTTGCCCTTTCCGGGCGCATCAGCGGGCTACAGGTTTCCCAGATATCGGGCGCACCCGGCTCCCAGATCATTGTTCAGTTGCGGGGCCGCAACAGTCTTGCTAATGGCAACGACCCGCTTTATATCATTGACGGCGTGCCATTTCCTTCCGTTACCTTAAGCAACTCCATTGGTGGCGCTGCCACCTACACCAGCCCCCTCGATAATATCAACGCTGCAGATATAGAAAGCATTGAAGTCCTGAAGGACGCGGATGCAACGGCTATATTTGGCTCACGCGGAGCCAATGGCGTTATCCTGATTACTACTAAAAAAGCGGTGCAGGGTAAAGTTGCCATTTCTGTCCGTGCTGATGCCGGAGCCGGAAAAATTACCCGGCGGATGGACTTGCTGTCCACGCCAGCCTACCTGGCTATGAGGCGGGAGGCATTTTCTAATGATGGTGCCAATCCTACCAATACCAATGCACCTGACCTGAAGTTATGGGACAGCACCCGCTACACGGACTGGCAGCATGTGCTGATCGGACACACCGTTCACCAGCAGGATTTGAATGTGGGGCTATCCGGAGGAACCGGTTACACACAGTTTTTGCTTACCGCAGGCTATCGTAAGGAAACAACCGTTTTTCCCGGCGATTTCGGTCGTGAAAAGATAAGTGGCATGTTCACTTTTAACCACCGATCCGGTGACCAGCGCTTTTCTTTATCTTTTACCGGCTCTTATCTTGTAAACGAAAGCATCCTGCCGCGTGAGGATATTTCACGGCGGATTACCCTGGCTCCCAATGCCCCTGCTTTATATCACCCCTCGGGTGCCCTGAACTGGGAAAACTCCACCTGGGTTAACCCCTTGTCGTTTGCTGAACGCCCCTTTACAAACAAGTCACAGGTATTCACGTCCAGCCTGATGATGGGTTATAAGATAATTCCAGCACTTGAGCTAAAAATTACAAGCGGCTATACCTGGCAATTCCTCCGTGAGCATGGTATTAACCCTAAGCGATCGTTTAATCCCACACTCAACTCCGTGTCATCCGCCACATTCGGACGTACCGAGCTGCAAACGATCATTACTGAGCCGCAGGTTGTTTTCCAAAGAAATTATAACCTGCATAGCCTAGAGGCTGTTGGCGGCCTGACCGTCCTTCAGACCGATCAGCAGAACCTGCAACAGACCGGCACCGGATACACCAGCGATGCGCTACTTAACAGCATACAAGCCGCCGCATCGGTCAGCACTACCGTGGAAGCGGATACCCGTTACCGTTACAGCGGCTTGTTTGGCAGGGTTTCGTATCATTTTGACAAAAAATACCTGGCTACCTTAACAGTAAGGCGGGATGGCTCCAGTCGTTATGGAGCCGCTAACCGGTTTGCCAGCTTCTATGCAGCTGGCCTGGGATGGGTGTTTACACAGGAAAAATGGTTACGGGAAAAGGCTGTTCTTAGTTTTGGTAAACTTCGTATCAGTGCCGGACGCAGTGGTAATGATCAGATCGGCGACTACCGGCACCTGGATCTTTATTCCCCTTATTCCAATTCCTACCAGTCTGTTGTGCCTTTTTATCCAACCCAACTGCATAATCCTTATTACGGTTGGGAGCAAGTCAACAAAAAAGAGCTGGGACTGGATTTGGGTATATTAACAAACAGGGTACAATTAACGGCCAATTATTATCATAACACGACTGCCAACCAATTAATCCAGTATCCGCTGCCAGCTACAACAGGTTTTGATGGTATCTTGAAAAATCTTCCTGCCACTATCCGCAATACTGGACTCGAACTCGAGCTGCATGCATCAATAGTTCGTACGGTTAAAAGAAATTGGACAGTTTCTTTTAATTTCACCCTGCCATCCAATAAGCTGGTAGCCTTCGACGATTTGCCTTACTCCAGTTATGCAAATGTTTATGTCGTGGGCCAGCCGCTGAGCATCGTTAAACGCTTAGGGTTTGATGGAGTTGACCCGATGACGGGGGCCTATACTTTTATTGACTATGACAAAGATGGGCAAGTATCGCCCCCGCAAGATGAGCAAAAGGTCATCAACGTCGCCCAACGATTTTTTGGCGGCATGCAACATACTCTTACGTTTGGCCGGTTACAGCTATCCTTTTTAATGCAGTTTGTTCGCCAGCCGTATGCACCAAACTATCTCTTGCGCTTTTCCCGTCCCGGATCAATCGGTAATCAACCGGTCCAGGTGCTGCAGCGCTGGCAAAAACCTGGGGATCAGACTAGCATTCAGCGGTTCTCTGTTTCCAATGCGACTGCCAATATTGGGTACAGCTATTACCAGTTCAGCAATGCAGGACTCAGTGACGCCTCCTTTATCCGCCTTCGCAACGTTTATGCCGAGTATGATTTGCTGTCACCCAGGCTAAAAAAGATGGGAATGAAAAAGTTAAGTGTATTTATTCAAGGCCACAATCTTATTACCCTGACGTCTTATGAAGGGCTTGACCCGGAAACTCAAACCTTTCTTCCCCCCGTTAAAATGGTAACGGCAGGCATTCAATTGAATTTTTAAAAAAATCAGTTATGAAGCAAATTTTAGTAATCATAGCCAGTTGTGTACTGATGTCCTGCAAAAAATACCTGGAAATCCCCGATCCGGCTACGCAAATAGCCAGTTCATTTGTTTTTGACAGCGATGCGACGGCCACTTCGGCTCAACTTGCCATCTATTCACAAATGGAAACCGATGGGCTGTTTTATGCCATAGCGGCTTATACCGGATTGTCCGCTGATGAATTCATTAACCATTCCGGGCTCAGTGAGTATGAAGACCTGGCCACCAATAATCTTACTATTACCAATCAATTTGTACATTTCCTTTGGTCTGCGTTGTATAAATACATTTATCAGGCCAATGCCGTGCTGGAAGGTGTCAGCCGTTCTGGTAAACTTACACCAGCAGTAAAAGCGCAGCTTCAGGGTGAGGCTTTTTTTACCCGTGCGATTTGTCATTATTACCTGACTAATTTATTTGGTGATGTTTCCATTGTGAAAACAACTGACTATATCTCTAATGCGCTCCTTGTAAGGTCGCCTGTTGCAGCCGTTTATGCACAGATGATTGCAGACCTGAAGGAGGCGAAAAACTATTTGGTTGCGGACTATAAAAGCGGCATTAATACTATTTCCATGGAGCGGGTACGACCTAATAAATGGGCGGCTGCAGCTATGCTGGCACGTTGTTACCTGCATCAGGGCCAGTGGATGGAAGCAGAACTGGAAGCCGGCGAGGTAATCAATTCCGGCACCTATTCCCTGGCTGCCGATCTTTCAACAGCCTTTCTGAAAGAAAGCCCGGAGGCCATTTTTCAATTAATGGCTGTTTTACCCGGATTCAACACGTTCGCCGGAGGAAATTTTATTTTGATCAATGCGCCGTCCATTCTATCTGTTGACCCGCGGTTCCTGGACTCCTTTCGTCCTGATGATGGCCGCCACGGAGAATGGGTCAATGCCATCAGCACCGGAGGCGGAGTTTTTTATTTCCCCTATAAATATAAGGTGGGTCAAAATGCAGGCAGTATCACCGAGTACACGGTTGTACTTCGGTTAGCCGAGCAACTGCTGATCCGTGCTGAAGCAACGGCTATGCAAAATAAGCTGGCGGACAGCCAATCAGATTTGAACCTTGTTCGAGAGCGGGCCGGACTTACTGGGGTTTCAGGTTTAACGCAACAGGACATTATTGACAGTATTCAAACAGAACGAAAATTTGAACTGATGTTTGAGGCAGGTGATCGATGGATCAACCTGAAACGATCGGGCGCGACCAATTCTGTACTTGCTCCACTGAAGGGAATCAATTGGTCGGAAACTGATCAACTTTACCCTATTCCTCAGCAAGAGCGCTTGCGTAATCCTAACTTATCACAAAATCCGGGCTACTGAACGTATGAAAAAGATGGTTACTATGGCGGCATTACTGCTGCTGGGCATTACCTTGCCAGGACAAGACAGGTTATCATTTACTGTGGGTGCATTTCCCGATTCAGGCATCAGCAATGAACTGAGCGAATTCTTACAGATGGAACGCAAGGGGCAGCACCGGAAAGTGATTCTTGATTTATTTAACAGCGGGTGCATTGTGTGCTTCCGGATGATGCCGAAAATTCAGGAGCTTCAGGAGCAGTACCGCTCCTCGGTGCGATTTATCCTGGTGGGGGAGGAAGACGGCGTTATCCGAAAAGTATATGAGAAGTTCCGGCAGCGGTTCTCTCTTTCATTTGATGTTATCTATGACTCCAGTTTTTTCCGGTATTATGATATCCCATTTGTACCTCTTTATGTGTGGCTGGACGAATCAGGCATTGTTAAAGCCGTTACCGGGCCGGATGAAATCACAGCGGACAACATAGAAGCTTTTGTCCATGACAGGCTTACTTTTATGCCATTTAAAGAAGCTCCGGTGACATTCGATGATGCTGAGCTTTTACTCATCGGGGGCAATGGGGGAGCAGATACCAGCTTTCTTTTTCGATCGCTGTTAAGCTTGTGGAACCGGACACAGCCCACCATTTATCCTGCCCGGCTGGACTATTCCGTGCATGGGCGATTTTTCCAGGCACTCAACGTCTCTTTGGCCGACCTGTACCGTTATGCGTATTTCGGCTGGGCAAGATGGACTTGCCGGGATTCCGTTTATGGAAAGTATTATCCTGTTCCTTTCTATCTTGATGATGATTCTGCTGCCTTTGCTGATGTACGCTATAACTATAGCTTCAAAGGGTTACCCGGAGATTCCCTGCAAACCTTGCTTCGTAAGGCACTTTGTAATGATCTGGCGACCTATTTCGGCTATGAAGCCATGATCACCACGAGGAATATGCCCTGCTGGAAACTCATCTTATTGCCAGGAGCCGGAGATCAGTTAAAGAGCCGTTATAAAACCCGCTCGATGACGGGCAGCTTTGCCGGCATTGATTACCGCCATGTGACGGTATCTTCGGTTATTGATTTGTTTTACTTCATTCGCCAGGACGAATACCCAATCTTAAATGCGACCGGCATTGATTTTCCCATTGATATTTCCATTGATGCTGTTATGACCGACAGGGAGTCCGTACGAAAAGAGCTGGTAAAAGCCGGACTGGATCTTGTACCGGGAGAACATGAGATACAGGTATTGCTTCTTAAAAAGGTACCCGGCAAATAGTAAAAACAAAAGCCTTTGCAGTTACCTGAAGCTGCAAAGGCTTTTTCACCTATACTGCTTCTTTACGGTGCATTTCTTTTTACAGGCTTGGTGATATCATTGTCATAGAACAACTGCTGCAGGCCATGCGGTGTTAATCGAATACACTCGGGAATCTGAGTGCCGGGGCAGGGCGTTCCGGTAAAGTTATGCCAGTTGCCATCTTCATCCTGGTATGTGACGACGGCAGCGGCACTTTTGTTTTCCAGCGGGGTAAAGGCGCTAAATACGATGGCTGCTATAACAGCGATCGGTACAATCATCATTTTTTTCATGGTTCAAAGTTTTAATTACCAATAATGCCTACTATGTTATACAGGTATTCGGCTTCTCCTGTTTGCCATGGGCAAATCGTTTTGGGTAGCTGAAAAAAGCGGCTAAAGCCAAAATCGTAAAGGCGGTATTAAACCACAGGTGTTGCTTCCAACTCATTTGTTGTATAACTCCCCCACAGGTACAAGGTAAGTCACCCGCCATAGTGAGCATATAAGCCACATAGGAGGTAAATAACGTCATTAGCAGGAAAGCCCCAAGCAAACCATAACGACGAAAGCGTGGAATGATTAGCAAGCCGGCAATAATGATTTCTGTCATCGGGATGAGCCAGGACAATGTACCTGTATAAGCAGCCAGCACTGCATTTTGTGCCATCGCATCTTTAAAACTATCCTGGCTTCTTATTTTGTTGATCGCTGTATAGAGAAATAGCAGCACCAGCATTGCGGCAATGATCTCCGTGATCCAGTTTCGAAAGCGGACAGTTAGTTGCATGATTTGAAGTTCTGCATGGAAAACAACAGATCGGTTGCTCCCTCAGTACTTTCTATTGCGCTGACAGTACCAATGATTTTGCTCAGATAATTCAGGAGCGCAGTATTTAGTTCTATCAGCGCAATTGCTGCAAAGCCAGGCTTGCTAATTTCCTGTTCATGGAAAAATTATTTGGATTTTTAAACGCTGTGCACCCGCTCAGCGAGGTATTGATTTTACATTTACAGGACACTGTTAAATACCGCGAGTTAAAAAAAGGCGAC
>DAOLFO010000178.1:0-6727 GCA_035326305.1 Chitinophagaceae bacterium | reverse complement strand
AGTATTAGTAGCTGACCCTGCGGATATACGGCAGCAGGAATTTTTGCAACTGGTGCAGCAGGCAAAGACGCTGTACACGAAGGGAAGAAAGAAAAAGAAGCCGGGAAAGTGATGCCGGGCTTCGGCACTTACCTTTCCTTATGCAGTGCAAATCATACACTACCTGTTTCATCTCCGCATTTCCAAATTGCCTAACTTCCCTCACCATGTTTCACCTTACCCGCATAGCGCCCACACCCAGCGGCTTTTTGCATTTGGGAAATGTATATTCTTTTGCGCTGACATCGGCTATAGCAAAGCGTACAGGGGCTGATGTGCTCTTGCGGATAGATGATATGGACCAGGGGCGTATACAGCCGGAGTATGTGCAGGATATATTTGATACGCTTCAGTTCCTGGGCATTGGCTGGCAGCAGGGGCCACGGGATGCAGCAGATTTCCGGGATAATTACTCACAGCTTGCCCGCCTGCCATTGTATCATAAGTACCTGCAGCAGCTTGCTGATAGCGGGCTGGTATTTGCCTGTACCTGCTCCCGGTCAGGCATCCAAAACCATTCACCGGGTGGAAACTATCCCGGCACCTGCTTACACAAAAAAATACCGCTGGATGCTCCCGGTGCCAACTGGCGGCTGCATACTGATAATACGGCAATGGTTACTGTAAAAAGATGGAACGAAAACGCTGTGACAATGCCGCTTCCGGCGGATATGCATTATATGATAGTGCGTAAAAAAGATGGCAGACCCTCTTACCAGCTTTGCTCACTGGCAGATGATGTGCATTTTGGTTGCGACCTTGTGGTGCGGGGAAATGATTTGCTGCACTCCACCCTGGCACAGCTTTACCTGGCCCGGCAGCTTGAGCTGAAGAAATTTGAAGAAGCTGCTTTTTTTCATCATCACCTGCTTCTTTCTGCTGCAAAAGAAAAATTATCAAAATCAGCAGGCGACACATCGGTGCAGCACCTGCGCCGGCAGGGAAAGGAGCCGGCAGCCATTTTTAATGCTATTGCCTGTATGGCCGGCATTGACCAGGCAGTTAATAATGCAGAGCAACTGGCTGCGGCTGTTTTACACTTTTGATTTTAATTACAGTTGCCGCTTATCTGCTCATCCACTATTGCTTTTAGCTGCTTGTGCAGCTCTGCTTTTTCTTCATTCAAAAAATCTTTGACAAAAACAAGGTAAGCATAGCCACGGCAAAAATCCACCATCGGCCAGGTGCCAAACAAGCCGGGGCTGGCCAAAGCAGTGGCCCTGCCATCTTTTTCCTCAATAGCCCAGCTGCCCAGCGCATAGTTAAGTCCTTTAGCAGCAGCAGGCGCATACCGGATTAGCTCCGGGCTTGTTTTCAGTTGCATCATCTGCTCTACAGCGGCTTCGCTCAATATTTGTTTGTCTTTATATTTTCCTTTGTTCAGCAGCATCACCAGGAACTTCATATAATCATCTGCCGTGGACGAAGCGCCACCGGACGGGTTTACCGGCGAGCCGTCTAACGAAGTAAAATTAGTGCGCCGCATTTCCAGCGGGTTTAGCAACTTTTGCTTCATCAGCACTTCAAATCTTTTTTTACCTGCTGCTTCCACCACACGGGCAGCTATGTTCAGCCCGATATGACCATACCAAAAATCAACACCGGCGTTGCTCCTTATTTTTTTACCTGCAAAGGAATTGACTTCCTCTTCCAGCGACATGAATTTTTTTCGCTGTACCAGGTTTTTCAAAACCCGGTTATCGTCTTCAATGCCTGTCATGTGGCTGAGGCAATGCCGGATGGTGATATAGTTTTTAAAATATTTTTCAAATTCCGGCACCCATTGCACCACTTTATCATCCAGCGACAGTAATCCTTCATCCACAAACTGCATCACCAGCGCCGCCGTCAGCCACTTGCTGGCGCTGGCAACGGGAGCCTGCGCCTTACTGTTAAAAAACTTGTTTTCTTTTTTATATACCAGCGTATCATCCTTTTTCCAGATCATGACCACCACATTTTCGCCCAGCAGCTTTTTATTAGCTTCCAGGGCCGCATCCAGGGCGCCCCAGTCATAAGTTTGGGCCCGGGAAACCTGAAAGAATAGCAGGAAAAGGGCTAACAGACTGCATTTCAGGCAGATTATCATGTGTTTGACTGACATTGTTTCGCTAATTTTTGGCTTGGATTGTGTTTTGTGAACAAGGATAAAGTTATCTGATTTTTTGAACCAGCTTCATTACGCTATCCGGCTTTTGTTGCAGCTTGTCCGCCTGCCGGCGCACACTTCAGCATCACCAATGCAGCCGGCTCAAATTTTCATACAATAAACGAATAAAAACAATTTACTGTATATGAATCTTGGAAATTTTACCATAAAAGCAGCCGAAGCATTTCAGCAGGCACAGCAGCTTGCCTTCAATGCAAAGAATGTAAATATCGAAACAGAGCATTTGCTGAAAGCTTTGCTGGAGCAGGAGGACTCTCCGGTAGATTATCTCCTGAAAAAAAATAATGTTACCATCAATTTGCTGGACACCAGGCTCAATGAGCTGATTGATAAGCTGCCCAAAACATCCGGTGATGCTGCTCAGCAGATAAGCCGGGATGCCAATAACGCAGTGCTCCGGGCGGGCGCTGCATTAAAGCAATTCAATGACGAATTTATTACTCCCGAACACCTGCTGCTGGCCATAGTGCAGGGCAGTGATGCTGCGGCACGCCTGCTCAAGGATGCAGGGCTTACAGAAAAAGGCCTGATCGCCGCTATTAAAGAGCTGCGGAAAGGGGAGACTGTGACTTCGCAAACACAGTCGCAGGAATTTAATGCCCTGAACAAATACGCCAAAAACCTGAATGAACTGGCCCGGCAGGGTAAGCTGGATCCTGTGATAGGCAGGGATGAAGAAATACGCCGCACCCTGCATATCCTTTCCCGCCGTACCAAAAACAACCCGATACTGGTAGGTGAGCCCGGCGTGGGCAAAACGGCAATAGCAGAAGGCATTGCCCACCGCATTGTAAACGGGGATGTGCCGGAAAATCTGAAGTCAAAAATTATTTATGCCCTTGATATGGGATTGCTGATAGCCGGCGCCAAATACAAGGGAGAGTTTGAAGAGCGGTTAAAAGCCGTGGTAAAAGAAGTGTCCGGCAGTGACGGGGAAATTATTTTATTTATTGATGAGATACATACGCTGGTGGGTGCAGGTGGCGGGGAAGGCGCTATGGATGCTGCCAATATCCTGAAGCCTGCACTTGCCCGTGGTGAGCTGCGGGCAGTGGGTGCCACCACGCTGAATGAGTACCAGAAATTTTTTGAAAAAGATAAAGCGCTGGAGCGCCGGTTTCAGAAAGTAATAATTGATGAGCCTTCGGTGGAGGATGCGATATCTATTTTAAGAGGGCTGAAAGACCGGTATGAAACGCACCACCATGTGCTGATTAAAGATGAAGCCATCATTGCAGCAGTGGAGTTGTCGGCCCGCTATATCACGGACCGTTTTCTGCCGGATAAAGCCATTGACCTGGTAGATGAAAGCGCTGCCAAGCTGCGCCTTGAAATGAACAGTATGCCCGAAGAGCTGGATACGCTGGAAAGACAGATACGCCAGCTTGAAATAGAACGGGAAGCCATCAAGCGGGAAAATGATGAGGCCAAGCTGAAAGAGCTGAATACAGAGATAGCTAACCTGGCTGTGGAGCGGGATACTTTTAAAGCCAAGTGGAAAGAAGAAAAGGAGATGGTGGACAAAGTGCAGCAGGCAAAAGCAGAAATAGAAAAGCTGAAGCTGAATGCTGAGCAGGCTGAGCGCAATGGTGATTACGGCCTGGTGGCGGAGATTCGCTATGGAAAAATAAAAGAGCAGGAAAAAATCATCGAAGAGCTGAGTAAGCAGCTTGCGCTGACCAGTGAAAAGCGCATCATGAAAGAAGAAGTGGATGCCGAGGATATAGCAGAAAGCGTGGCTAAGGCCACCGGTATACCGGTGACAAAAATGCTGCAAAGCGACAGGGAAAAGCTGCTGAACCTGGAAGCCCATTTGCATGAAAGGGTGGTGGGCCAGGATGAAGCCATCACCGCAGTGGCCGATGCTATACGGCGCAGCCGGGCCGGCCTTAGCGATCCAAAAAAACCGATAGGCTCTTTTATCTTCCTGGGTACTACGGGTGTGGGTAAAACAGAGCTGGCCAAGGCGCTGGCGGAATACCTGTTTGATGATGAAAGCATGATGACGAGGATAGATATGAGCGAATACCAGGAAAAGCATACGGTCTCACGCCTGGTAGGTGCGCCCCCCGGCTATGTGGGCTATGATGAAGGAGGGCAACTGACAGAAGCTGTGCGCCGCAAACCTTACAGTGTAGTGCTGCTGGATGAGATTGAAAAAGCGCACCCGGATGTATGGAACGTGCTGCTGCAGGTGCTGGATGATGGCCGCCTCACCGATAATAAAGGGCGGGTGGTGAATTTTAAAAACACCATCATCATCATGACCAGCAATATAGGCAGCCACCTGATCATGGATGCGTTTGAAAACGTGAATGAAAAAACACTGGATGAGGCCACTGAAAAGGCAAAAACGGAAGTAATGAACCTGCTGCGGCAAACCATCCGGCCTGAGTTTCTGAACAGGGTGGATGAAATAATCATGTTCCAGCCGCTGCTGAAAAAGCAGATTATGGACATTGTGAAGATACAACTGGATCACCTGAAGAGATTAGTGGCAGAGAGCGGCATATACTTACAGTTTAGCGACTATGCGCTGGAGTATCTTGCCGAGCAGGGATTTGATCCGCAGTTTGGCGCCCGCCCGCTAAAGCGGCTGATACAAAAAGAGATCGTCAACCAGCTTAGCCGCCGCATACTGGCCGGTGATATAGACAAGAGCAAGCCGGTACTGGTGGATGTGTTTGATAATACAGTGGTGTTTAGGAATGAAGCAGTGGAAAAAGTATAATCATTATTTATTTTAAAGCCGGCGTGCCCTCGTGGCAGGACTGACAATTTTGCATACCTGTATGTCACGGCATAATGCTTGAGTATCAAGAGTGCCTGCAGATAAGGGGCAAATTCTAAAAAGGAGAAACATTTATTATGGGAAAAATTATAGGAATCGACCTGGGAACCACCAACAGTTGCGTAGCCGTCATGGAAGGCAACGAGCCGGTGGTGATAGCCAATGAAGAAGGCCGCCGTACCACGCCTTCGGTAGTGGCTTTTTTGAAAAACGGTGAGCGGAAAGTGGGCGACCCGGCCAAGCGCCAGGCCATCACCAACCCGCAAAATACCATCAACTCGGTAAAGCGCTTTATGGGCCGCCGCTTTGATGAAGTGACCGAAGAGATCAGCCACTGGAGCTACAAAGTAGCCAAAGGTGACAATAATACCGTGCGTATTGACATAGATGGCAGGCTCTATACGCCGCAGGAAATATCGGCGATGGTACTGCAGAAAATGAAAAAAACGGCCGAAGACTACCTGGGCCAGGAAGTGACCGAAGCAGTGATCACCGTACCGGCCTACTTTAATGATGCCCAGCGCCAGGCTACCAAGGAAGCCGGCGAGATAGCCGGGCTCACCGTTCGCCGTATTGTGAACGAGCCTACGGCTGCCGCCCTGGCTTATGGCCTTGATAAAGGAAAGCACGACCAGAAGATCGCTGTGTTTGACCTCGGCGGGGGTACCTTTGATATCTCCGTGTTGGAACTGGGTGATGGTGTATTTGAAGTTAAAAGCACCAATGGTGATACTCACCTCGGTGGCGATGACTTTGACAAAGTGATCATGGACTGGCTGGCAAATGAATTTAAAGCAGAAGAAGCCATTGACCTGCGTAAGGACCCCATGGCCCTGCAGCGCCTGAAAGAGGCGGCAGAGAAAGCCAAGGTGGAGTTGTCTTCTTCTGCAGAAACAGAAATTAACCTGCCTTATATCACCGCGGTGGACGGCGTGCCCAAGCACCTGGTGAAAAAGCTGACAAGGGCAAAGTTTGAGCAACTGGCCGATAACCTGTTTGCCCGCTGCCTCAAGCCCTGCGAAGCTGCATTGAAAGATGCCGGCCTGAATGCTTCGCAGATTGATGAAGTGATACTGGTGGGCGGTAGTACCCGTATACCTAAGGTGCAGGAGATAGTGGAGAAGTTCTTTGGTAAAAAACCCAACCGCGGTGTAAACCCCGATGAGGTGGTGGCAGTAGGCGCTGCCATACAGGGTGCGGTGCTCACCGGTGAGGTAAAAGATGTGCTGCTGCTCGACGTAACCCCGCTGAGCCTCGGTATTGAGACCATGGGCGGTGTGATGACCACGCTGATCCCCAGCAATACCACCATCCCGACCAAAAAATCAGAAGTATTCTCCACCGCCAGCGACAACCAGCCCGGTGTGCAGATACATGTATTGCAGGGCGAGCGCTCCATGTCGAAAGACAATAAGAGCCTCGGCATCTTCAACCTCGATGGCATACCCCCGGCTCCCCGCGGCGTACCGCAGATAGAAGTGATCTTTGATATTGATGCCAACGGTATCCTGCACGTAACGGCCAAAGACAAAGGAACAGGCAAAGAGCAAAAGATACATATAGAAGCCGGCAGCGGCCTGAGCAAAGACGAAGTGGAAAAAATGAAAGCCGAAGCAAAAGCCAACGAAGCAGCCGATAAAGCCGAAAAAGAAAAAGTAGATAAGCTGAATGCCGCTGACAGCCTCGTATTCCAGACAGAAAAACAACTGAAGGAATACGGCGAGAAA
>DAOLFO010000177.1:0-6746 GCA_035326305.1 Chitinophagaceae bacterium | reverse complement strand
GCAGCAACTTTGACTGGAAGCCGGTAAAAGAAAAAAAGAAGATGAAAGGCGGCAGCTATAAAACCATTACACAGCATTACCCGGCATCTGCCCCCACCAGCAAAACGATCCGCTTTACTCAAAAAAACATTCATGACTTTGCCTGGTTTGCCGACAAGCGTTTTATAGTGGCACAGGATACGGCCATATTGCCTTCCGGCAAAACCATACAACTGTACAGCTATTATACCCCGGATGAAAAAGATCGTTGGGAAAAGAGCATTGCTTTTTTAAAAGATGCCGTACAAAAGCGAAGCCGGTGGACAGGAGACTATCCCTATGCAATTTTGAGCGTGGTGCAGGGGCCCGCTTCTTACAGCGGGGGAATGGAATATCCCACTATTACCATTGTAGCACCATCCAGTGATGAGCGGCTGCTTGATTATATCATATCGCATGAAACGGGGCACAACTGGTTTTATGGCGCACTCGGCAGCAACGAACGAAAACACGCCTGGCTGGATGAAGGCCTGAATACTTACTACGATAACCGCTATAGTGATGAGAAATACGGAGAAGCCGGCGTGCTGCCTATAGCAGGCAACAACCGGAGAGTGCCTTTGAAAAATGCAGAACGGCTGGCCTTTGAATCAATGGCTGCCAAAAACCAGGATCAGCCGGTGGCTACCGGCAGCGAAGCATTTAATGCGCTGAACTATGGGCTCAGCGCCTATTATAAAGCAGGCGCCTGGCTGGAATACATAGAAAGCATGATTGGGCGTGAAGCCATGGACAAAGCCATGCAGGCCTACTATCAGCAATGGCAGCATAAACATCCGCAACCGGCAGACCTCAAAACCACTCTTGAAAAAATAAGCGGCCGGAATATGGACAGCGCTTTTGCCCTGCTGGATAAAAAAGGATTGCTGCCGGGGCAGGAAAGAAAAGGAAGCGCCCTGTTCTTTATGCCATCTGGCCGCTCGCTGCAGCGCTATGTCAATACCCGGAAGAAAAATATTTATACACTGGCTCCGGCTGCCGGTATCAACAAGTATGATAAAGTGATGATCGGGGCCATGTTTACCAATATCAAAATGCCGGCTTCCCCATTCCGGTTCCTCGCCATTCCTATGTATGCCACCGGCAGCAAATCATTTGCCGGCCTGGGCCGTATAAGCTATTCCTTCTTTCCCGGAAATAAATTTGACAGGATAGACATAGGGCTCAATGCTTCTGCCCACAGCATTGATGATTTTACCGGCGAAGACGGCACCTCACTGGTACAGCGCTATTTTAAAATAGTCCCGGTCATTCGCTTTACTGCAAAAGCACCATCATCCCGCAGCACACTGCACCGCTTTGTACAGCTTAAGTCATATTTCCTGAATGAAGATGAACTCAGCTTCTACCGTGATACCGTGATAAACGGGCAGGACACGGCCATTCACAACCGCTTCCGCAATGTATCTGCCAAAAGCACCCTGCTGCAGCTAAGACTGGTGGCGGAAAACAACCGGGTATTATATCCTTACCGGGCAGAGCTGAAGATAGAGCAGGGAAAAGATTTTGTGCGCACGGGCTTTACCGGCAATTATTTCTTTAACTATGCTAAAGGCGGGGGGCTTGACCTGCGCTTCTTTGCCGGCAAATTTTTCTATACCACGCCAAAAACATTCATCAAGGAATTTAACACCTACCGCTATCACCTGAATATGACCGGCGCCAACGGGTATGAGGACTATACCTACAGTGATTATTTTGCCGGGCGCAATGAATTTGAAGGGATGGCCAGCCAGCAGATCATGATGCGGGATGGCGGCTTTAAAGTGCGTACCGATTTGCTGGCGCAAAAGATTGGCCGCACGGATGACTGGCTGGCCGCTGTCAACTTCAGCACCACCATACCCGATAAAATCAACCCGCTCAGCCTGCTGCCTGTTAAAATACCATTGAAAATATTTGCCGACATAGGCACCTATGCAGAGGCATGGGACAGGGAAGCAGACACCGACCGGTTTTTATTTGATGCAGGGCTGCAGCTATCATTGCTCAAAGAGACCATACACATCTACCTGCCCCTGATATACAGTCATGCTTTCAAAGAATATATCCAGTCTACCCTGCCGAAGAAAAACCGCTGGCTGAAGACCATTTCCTTCACCATTGACATATCCAACTTCAGTACCCGTAAATTTAGCAGGAGCCCCTTTCTTTAACCAATGCAAAATCCCGGCAACATACGATACCTGCGGCACGAAGAGATTGACAAAGCAAAATGGGATCATGTGGTAGCGGAAAGCCCTGAAGGAAGCATATATGGCTGCAGTTGGATGCTGGATGCTGCAGCAGGAAAATGGGATGCTCTTGTAAGCGGGGATTATGATACCATTGTCCCGCTACCGGTTAGAAAAAAGTGGGGGATTACATATGTATTCCAGCCTTACTTTATCCAGTGCCTGCCGTTGATGGGAAAGAAAGCCCTGTCAGCAAACGATGTTTCCCTGCTCTTTACCCATATAGCCGGAAGATTCAAATGGGTTTTTGCCAACTTCAGCCATACCCCGCAGCCGGCAATCAAAGCAGTCGTACGAAAAAGAGTAAATTTTATTTTTCCCATACCTGCGAAAGCAGATGACCTGCTATACCGGAAAAAAAAAGATGTTAAACAAAACCTGCGAAAGACAAAAGGGTTGTATTTAAAAGAAGGCGTTCCTCCTGCTATGGTAGCTGATATGTTTTATGAAGTGTATGGCAGGAAATATTATGCGGGTGGCAGGAAGATAACCGGCAACCTTACTAACCTGCTTACCTCAGCTATTCAAAGAGAAAGCGGGCAATGCTATGGCGTGGCAAATGCGCAGGATGAGATTATATTTTCGGCTGCTGTGCTGCACTTCAGCAACAGGCTGGTATACTTAGTGAGCGCACCAACGGGGGAAGGAAGAATAAAAAGCGCAGCGCATTTTTTTATAGATGAAATGATCAGCAGGCATATGAACAAGGGACTGATCTTTGATTTTGAAGGATCGGATATTCCCTCCGTAGCCGGGTTTTACCGCAAGTTCAATCCACAGGATGAGTTTTATTACGAAGTAAAAATAAACAACCTGTCCTGGCCCTGGCGGCTGTTTAAAAAATAACCGGGCATCATCGTTTATCATCCGGCATGGCGCTGGCAATATACAGGCTTTCACCGGCAGCACCGTCGTTCATTTTTTGTACCCGGAACCCGTGCTGCTCCATGACATCCGAAAAAACAGCCTGATCTGCTGGTGAGTGAATTTCAATGATAATATTTTTCACCTGCCGCAGCCAGGCACATTCGCCGGAGAATACATATTTTTCAGCTCCTTCAATATCTATTTTCAGCAGATCAATATTTTCTATTCCTGCCTGCTTCAGCAGGGTGTCCATACCAAGCGATTTTACACGCACAGTATTAACTCCGTTACCTTCTACGGTACTGTTGTAAGCGGGAAAACCAATGCTCAAATCCACCTCACCATCGTGCTGCATCAGGGCGGCGTTGAGCAACTGTACTTTACCGGAACCTGCCTCTGCTTCCAGGTTTTTGCCAAGCAGTAAAAAATTAGCCGGATCCGGCTCCACGCAAATGATAACAGCGCCAGGATATTTATAAAGAAAAAACAAAGCGGACAGGCCCACGTTTGCACCTGCATCTACAATAGTGCGGACAGCGCCTGCCGGTATACTACCGGTGTCATATATTTTTTTAAACAGGACTTCATAGAAAATATCAATATCCCCTTCGTAGGTACGCAGCCATATTTTCTTTTTCACCGGCCACTTCAATGAAAGCGTAAACAGGCTCTCCCGGCGGGGCTTCACCTTCCCGGTTTTGCTCCAGCGCAGCAGCTTGCTTTTCCAGATCATTTTAACCGGGGATAAGATGCCTGCTGTAGCAGCAAAAAGAAATTTTATTTTTTTAATGACCGGGGCCATGCGTGGTTACAGACAGGTTATTGCCTCTCCGATAATATCTTTTCGGCCAGTACCATATCAAGCGGGTAAGTGATTTTTATATTCTGCTCATCACCTTCCACCACAGATACTTTAATACCAAAAGCTTCCACCACTGCTGCTTCGTCTGTAAACCTGTCTTTGAAATCAATTTTGTAGGCAGGCAGCAATATTTTTCCATGAAAAGCCTGCGGCGTTTGCACCAGCATCACTTTAGACCGGTCAAGCGCTTCAGTTGTTTCTCCCGTTTCTATCCGGATACTATCACGGCAGCGGATAACGGGTATGGCGCTGCCCGTCTCCACTGCTTTTGCGTAGCACCGCTTTATCAGTGTGTCAGGTACAAGGCACCTCACACCATCATGTACAAAGATGATCGCATCTTCTTCCGCCAGCTCCAGCCCGCTCTGTACCGACTTAAACCGGCTGTCGCCACCTGTCACCATCCTCACCCTGTCCTTGTCAAAATAAGCATCCACCACTTCCATGCCCATGTCCATATACTCCGCCGGCAGTACCAGAATCACCTGCATATTCGCATACGCATCAAGAAAGGCTTTTATGCTGTAGTACAGCACAGGCTTATTTTGCAGCAGCAAAAACTGCTTCGGAACAGCCTCACCCATCCTTGTGCCACTCCCCCCCGCCACAATCACTGCATATTTTTTCATAGTTGTCCTGTCATTATTTAAACGTGGCCTGTTAAAAAACAATCCTGCTCCTTCAGATCCTTGTGCCTCCTTTATATTTTCCTGTAGTTACGGTTTTATTAACCGCAGAGAATGCAAAGTTTTCGCAAAGGACGCAAAGTAACCAGCCTGCGTATTATTTTAATTTATCCCCGGAGCAAAAATATGGAAGCGCAGAAGTATGTAAAGGAATAAATTTTACTTATAAATAGCCGTCAGCCGTCTTCCTTCTTTATCCATCATGCCGCGGTACATGCCTTCGCTGTTAAACAGCATAGCAATATTCCCCTGCGCATCTGCACCTATCATGCCGCCTTCACCGTTTATCTTTACCAGTTTGTCCATCACTACCACCTGCATTGCTTCCTGCAGGGAGAGGCCTTTATATTCCATCAGGCAGCTTACATCGTATGCGGCCACTGCTTTTATAAATAGCTCTCCATGCCCGGTACAACTGATGGCACAGGTTTTATCATTAGCATAAGTGCCACTGCCGATAACCGGGCTGTCGCCCACCCGGCCCCACTGCTTATTCGTCATGCCCCCTGTGCTGGTAGCTGCTGCCAGATGGCCCCTTGCATCACATGCCACGGCCCCTACGGTACCAAACTTTTTATCCTGTATGACAATATTGTGATCCAGTGCAGCCGTATCTGTTTCTTTCACCTGCTGCCATTGATCATACCTAAGTTTTGAAAAAAAATAGCTGTCGGGCTCTTCCTTCATACCAATGGCGGCAGCAAACTCATTCGCTCCGGGTCCGCTCAGCATAACATGCGGCGATTGCATCATCACTGCATAGCTAAGCTCCACAGGATTTTTTATACGCTTTACGCCGCATACAGCCCCAGCCTGCCCGGTATGGCCATCCATGATAGCGGCATCCATCTCCTGGCTGCCATCCCTGGCAAATACAGCGCCCCTGCCTGCATTGAATAAAATATTATCCTCCAGCGATACTACGGCTGCCCGCACAGCATCCACGGCATGGCCGCCACCTTTCAGTATGGCATAGCCCGCATCCAGCGCTTCTTCCAGGCCGCGTGTATAGGCTGCTTCCATATCCGCCGTCATTGCGGAACGCTGAATAGTGCCTGCCCCCCCATGTATGGCTATTGAATATCCCGGCATTAAGAAACTATTTATGCATCTGCGCTTTTCTTTTTATTTGCCATATAATAAATAGGTATGCCTGCCAGCACAATCAAAATTCCCAATAAAGATGTTTGCCATTTAATATACAACAAGCCTAATGCCATAGTACCCGCCATCAGTATGTAAATGATGGGAATAACAGGATACCCAAACGCCTTGTACGGCCGCTCTGCATCCGGCCTTGATTTTCTCAGGCGGAAGATGCCCCATATTGTGAGTATATAAAAAATCAGGGTGATAAACACCACATAGTCCAGCAGCAACCCATATTTGCCGCTCAGGCAAAGCACACTTGCCCAGATACATTGCGCCCATAGCGCCCAGGCAGGCACTGCATTTTTATTCAGCTCACCGGCTTTTTTCAAAAACAGACCGTCCTTTGCCATCGTATAGCAAAGCCTTGCCCCGGTAAGGATAAGGCCGTTATTGCACCCAAAAGTGGAGATCATGATCATGACAGCGATGATGACAGCGCCATACTCTCCGAATATCTGGCCGGACACGGCCGTACCCACCCTGTCTTCCGGTGCAAATGCAATAGAGGCAGATGTGGCGGCATAAGGAATGGAACCGTCTGCCGGTACCGGTGTGATGGGCAGCACGGCCACATACATGATATTGGTAAGAATGTAAATGACGGTAACGATCAAAGTGCCGAGGAGCAGGCTTAGCCCCACATTGCGCTTTGGATTCTTCACTTCACCAGCGATGAAAGTAACATTCTCCCATGCCACGCTGCTGAATACGGAACCCACCATAGCAGAAGCAATAACACCAATGGCGAGGATAGTGGTGGCCTGCGATTCAAAAGCAGCCCACCCCAGCAATTCACCCCCTTCACCCTGCACCGGCCGGGTGGTGGTGAGCTTAAATCCCTGCGAGAAATTAGCCGACCATACTTCTCCATCAGCCGCCCATATGAGACCAAAAATAATCAGGCCG
>DAOLFO010000176.1:0-6769 GCA_035326305.1 Chitinophagaceae bacterium | reverse complement strand
AATGGCCTCATGCAGGTCGGCGTTAAAATCTTTGCCGGTGGCATCCATAGCCTTGAGCCCCCTGGCCTGCAGGGTATGGCGCAGCTTGTTAAAGATTAACGTTACCCCTTCTTTTACCTGCTCCGTATCAGCAGCGGTCTCCAGTTGCTTCTGGGCACGGTCTATATCGTCCAGCACTTCCAGCAGCTCGCTGATGACGTCTTTGCCTGCGGTTTGTATCAGCTCAATCCTTTCTTTGGCGCTCCTTCTTTTGTAATTGTCAAACTCAGCGGCCAGGCGCAGGTGCTTGTCCTTGGCATCTTCCAGTTCGGCCTTGGCTTTTTCCAGCTCTGATTCTTCCGCTACCGGCTCATTCAGGTGCGAAGTGCCGCTCATGCTTTCGTCCGCATTGATGTCAATATCCGGTTGCTCCTGTATTGGGTCCTTTGTGTTTTTTTCTGCCATTTTTTCAAAAATTGTTTGCAAAGGTAGGGTCGTCAATAATACTGCCAAGGGCGGTAAAGGGACAAAATGGCCGTATTTTCCTGCTTTAAAAGCTATTGTGTCGGGTTATAAACAGCTTTCCGGCTGGTACAGAATGATTTAAAGCGTTTCTGCCGGTAAAAAGCTTCAGTGTATCTTCGCCACTTTTAACAGACTATGACCAAGGTTTACCTGAAGCGGAAAATAGCGCCCCGCATTGCCAGCGGCCACCCCTGGATTTTTAATAATGAGGTGGAGAAAACAGAAGGAGAGGTGCAGCCGGGCGGTATTGCAGAAGTGTATTATCATGATAAAAAATTTGCAGGTAAAGGCTATATCAACCCGCAATCGCAGATACTGGTGCGGCTGCTTACCCGCGATAAGCAGGAAGTAATAGATGACGGCTTTTTCCTGCGTCGCCTGCAGCAGTGCTGGAATTACCGCCGCCAGTTGGGCTATACAGAAAATTGCCGTCTTGTATTTGGCGAAGCCGATGGCCTGCCCCAACTGATAATTGATAAGTTCAACGACTATTTTGTTATTCAAACGCTGGCGCTGGGCATTGACCGGTGGAAACCGGCGATAGTGGAGGCTGTCAATAAACTATTTCAGCCCAAAGGAATTTATGAGCGCAATGATGTGCCGGTAAGAGAGCTGGAAGGACTGCCGCAGCAAAAAGGTTTTCTCTCTGCCCCGTTTGACACGCAGATTATCATTAATGAAAACGGCCTTCGTTTTCATGTGGATATTGAAAACGGGCAAAAGACCGGCTACTTCCTCGACCAGCGGGACAACCGCCGGGCCATACAGCATATTGTAAAAGGAGCCGATGTGCTGGGTGCTTTTACCTACACCGGCACATTTGAAGTGCATGCTGCGCACTATGGTGCCCGCTCTGTACTGGGGCTTGATATTTCTGAAAATGCAGTGGCACAGGCCAACCGGAACGCTGCGCTGAACGGGCTGGATAAGATATGCCGCTTTGAAGCGGCGAATGCTTTTGATGTATTGAAGCAATGGGGCAAAGAAGGCCGCCAGTATGATGTGGTAATGCTGGATCCGCCTGCCTTTACCAAGAGCCGGGAGACGATTCAAAAAGCTATCACTGGCTACAAGGAAATCAACCTGCGTGGCATGAAGTTGGTGAAGCCGGGAGGCTTCCTGGTTACTTCATCCTGTACTAACCTGGTGCCGCCCGATCTTTTTTTGCAGATCATTGATATGGCAGCAAAAGATGCCCGGAGAAAATTAAGGCAGGTCACTTTCCGGGCGCAGGCTTCTGATCACCCTATCATCCGGGGTATGGATAATACGCAGTACCTGAAATTTTTGATAGTGCAGGTGGTGTAGGGGCTTTGTTAGCCACATTGACAGGCTCGCATGCTGCCAGGCTTAATATCCTGCCAGTAGTTATCCCTTTACTGACCTGTAAATACCCAGCTCCAGTCCTCTCAGCTCGGCCAGTCCCCGCATGCGCCCGATGCAGGAATAGCCGGGGTTGGTATGTTTCTGCAGGTCATCCATCATCTGGTGACCATGATCGGGCCTGAAGGGAATAGGTGTATTTACCTGCTGCTGGATCAGCAATAATTCTTTCAGCACCGCATACATGTCTGTATCGCCGTCAAGATGGTCGGCTTCATAAAAATTTCCTTCGTTATCCCTGCGGGTATTGCGTAAGTGCACAAAATGAATCCGGTCGCCAGCCTGGCGTATCATTTCCGGTAAATTATTTTTTTCTGAAGCTCCCAACGATCCGGTACAGAAGCACAGGCCATTACTTTTGTTAGGCACGCAGGAAAGAATAAATGCTAAGTCGTCCGCAGTGCTGACAATCCGGGGCAGTCCTAAAATGTCAAATGGGGGATCGTCCGGATGAATAGCCATTTTAATCCCCAGTTCATCCGCCACAGGGCAAATGGCTTGCAGGAACAGCTTCAGGTTTTGCCGTAATGCAGCATGATCAATGTGGCGATAAGCTGCCAGCTTCTCCCGCATTTGTTCGACTGTCTGCTTCTTTTCGCCCGGGATACCAAACATGATGATTTCTGTAAGCTGCTTCAGTTGCTCAGGTGTATAAGAGCTGAAACGTTTTTTAGCCTGATCTGCAATGGCCGTGGGGTATGCCTGCTGTGCATCTTTGCGCTGCAGGATAAAAATGTCAAACACAGCCAGGTCGGTCCAGTTGAAATATAAAGCCAGTGAGCCATCGGGCATGCGGTAATGGAGATCGGTCCGGGCCCAGTCATTGACTGGCATAAAGTTGTACGTAACAATTTTTATATCGCAGGCCGCGAGGTTGCGGAGTGTTTGCTGATAATTGGAAATATACTTTTCGTAATCACCTGTGCGGGTTTTTACAGATTCATGAATGGTCACACTCTCCACTACATCCCAGGTGAGCCCGGCAGTTTCCACCGCTGCTTTTCTTTTTTTAATTTCTTCTATTGGCCATACTTCTCCGTGCGGCAGGTGGTGAAGGGCTGTTACTATACCGGCAGCGCCGGTCTGTCTTATATCCTGCAGGCTTACCGGATCGGCAGGGCCGAACCAGCGCCAGGTTTGTTTTAATTGCACTATTCTTTATTTTATAAGAGTTTTTTATACGCCAGAGAACACATGAAATCCACCATCTACACAAATTACTTCTCCGCTTACAAATGAGGAGGCATCACTGAGCAGCCATACCAGTGCGCCAATGAGCTCATCAGGCGCTCCGAAACGGCGAAACGGCGTATTACGGATTACCGATTCCCCCCGGTCTGTATATTGCCCGTCATCTTTTGTAAGCAGGGCTTTGTTTTGATGTGTAATAAAAAACCCCGGCGCTACTGCGTTCACACGCAGGCTGCTGCCATAGCGGCTGGCCGCTTCCACACACAGCCAGCGTGTGTAATTGTCAATAGCTGCTTTTGCCATAGAGTATCCCAGTACCCGGGTTATGGCAGACTGGGCAGCCATGGAAGATATGTTGACAATACTGCCATTGCCTGTTTTTACCAGCGACTTGCCAAAAACAGAAACCGGCAGGATGGTGCCAAAAAGATTAAGATCAAATGCTTTTTTCAGCCCATCCATGTTGATATCAAAAATATCAGCACCCGGTGCAATGACCGCTTCTGCCACATTGCCCCCTGCCGCATTTACCAGCCCGTTTATTTTACCCCATGTAGCCAGTATTGTTTCATGTGCGGCCATCAGTTCCTGTTCAGACAGTACATCTGCTTTTACAAACAGCGCATCATAACCCTTTGATCTTAGTTGCTGCGCCCTTTCTTCTCCCACCTGCTCATTGCGCCCGATGATGGCTACTGCAGCTCCCATTGCCGCCACACCATTTACAAAAGCCTCTCCCAATACTCCGGTCGCTCCTGTGATAACGATGACTTTATCTTTTAGTGAAAACTGGTCAGCTATTTTTTTCATTATTTTTCTTTGCAATAAAAGTAATAACAAAAACGGGTGCAGCATGATATAGCTGCAAAAGAAAAGCAGGACAAATGCCTGCTTTTCTGAACGAATGTTTATTTATAATTAATACCGGGCCGGTTGTCCCGGCTTTGGTGTTGATTTTTTAATAAACTGGCGTATATGCTCATTGCTGGTGATCAGATCTTCCTTGCGCAGGTACATCATGTGCCCGCTGCGGTAGCCTTCCCAACTGATACGGTCTTTTAATTTCCCCGAAGGGTCAATTTGCCACATGTTATATTTTGCATTAAAGTAGTCGCAGGCGCCGTCATAGTATCCTGATTGTACCAGCACATGCAGGTAAGGGTTGGCAGACATGGCCCTGCCCAGGTTTTCACCGGTACGGTCGTTGCTCCTGTCCCAGGGATGTACGGGGCCAAACATATAGTACGGGGCATCTGTTTTATAATTGAGCTCTTCCCGCAGGTACATATTGATGGGTGGCGTAAAGGAATGCAGCCAGGAAGTCAGTTCTGCATTAAAATCAGGGCGTTCGCCTGCATCCCTCTTATCAATGCCTAAGTAGCGGGAATCAAGCCGGCCAATGGTATAACCTTTGTCCCGCAGCAGCTCTTTCCAGAACAGGCTGGTGGAAATATCCAGGTTGTTTTGCAGGATCACAGTTTCTGATATACCTGAATAACGGGCCATTTTGGCCGCAATATTTTTTTTCTCAGCATCACTCAGCAGGCTACCCTTATTGATAGCAGCTACCAGTTCATTCATGGTAAAATTTTCTACCTCAGGCAGCATGTTTGTCAGGTCTTTTTGCTGCAGGTCGGCAGGCAGTTTTTTATGATACCAGGCCGTGGCGGCAAAGTAGGGCAGGCGCAGGGCGGCAGATACAGGAGCGCTGCGCTGTATGCCAAGGTCGGTGGGGGAAACGAGTATCACTCCATTGAGATACATCCACTGAGACTCCTGCAGCTCCAGCGCCAGCCCCGATACACGGGTGGTGCCGTAGCTTTCACCAATCAGGTATTTGGGTGAAGCCCAGCGGTTGTTGCGGGTAATGAACGTGCTGATCCATTGTGCGAGGTATTTAATATCTGCATTAACTCCAAAAAAACGGGAGCGGGGCACATCTTTACCAACGATCCGGGAGAAGCCGGTGTTTACCGGGTCTATATGTACGATGTCAGCCACATCCAGAATAGAGTAGGGATTATCTTTAAAACCATAAGGCTGCACCGGGTAGCCTTCGTCATCAATCTTGATCAGCACAGGGCCGGTATAGGCGATGTGCATCCATACAGAAGCAGAGCCGGGCCCGCCATTAAAAGATATGACAACCGGGCGGTTGGTTTTGTCCCTGGTATCTGTTCTTTCATAATAAGTGTAAAACAAGCCGGCGATGGTTTTTCCATCCTCATCCCATACAGGCATAGTGCCGGCTACTGCTTTATAAGGTACACGCTGCCCTTTGATGGTTACTTCATGCTGCGTGGTAACGGTGGCATCGGGATTGAATATAATATCAGAAGACTGTTTTTTCTCTTCCCGCGCAGGAGCGGGAGTGGTATTAGCCGGCGAAGCAGCCTGCCGCGGCTGGGCGCTGGCCTGCAATGCCGCCAAAACGATGAATGACAAACAAAAGAATGATTTTCTCATACCGGTTATTGTTTTTGGTGGTCAAACTTAACGAAAATAACCAGGTATGGCTGCCGCATTTTTATATTACCCCGGTACGGTGTATTTGTTTTTATCCTCTCTGCGCAGCGGGAGCCGCTGCATGGCCCATACCACCAGCATCATAAACCCTGTCATAAGCAGGAAAATAATTTCCTGTGGCCAGTGGCGGACCAGGTACACTTGTATAAGAATGAAAGCATGGATGCCACAAATAATACGGGTACAGGCCGCATGACCGATACCGCGGTTGGTCAGCAAATGATGGATATGGGTACGGTCTGCTGTAAAAGGGGAGATGCCCTTGCGCAGGCGCAGGTAAAAAACCCGGATGGTATCAAAAACCGGGATTAATACAATACCAAGGATAAACACCGGTGAGTGATGCAGTACCGGCTTCAATGCAGCGGCATTGATCTGCTGCAGTCTTATGCACAATACAGCCGTTACAAAACCAAGCACCAGCGATCCGGTATCACCCATAAAAATGCGGGCGGGATTGAAGTTGAAATATAAAAAGGCAAGAATGCTGCCGGACAGGGCAATGGCGATAGCAGCGCCGTACTGGTCGCCGCTAAAGAGGAGAAAAATACCCGTAGTGGCCAGGCTCATAAACCCGATGCCACCAGCCAGCCCGTCTATGCCATCTATCAGGTTAAATGCATTGGTAACACCAGTAATAAGCAGGACGGTAAGAAAATACTGCATGGCAACCGGCAATTCATGAATACCGAAAATACCTTCCAGCGATGTAATGCGGATACCGGCTACCGCCATCAGCAGGGCCACGCCTGCCTGTATCATAAATTTATATTTGGCCGGCATATCCTTCAGGTCATCCATTACGCCGAGCGCCATCAGTGTTATCACACAAAAGAAAAAGGCAACCTGCCAGGTATCCATCGCCAGCGGCATCCACAATATCAGCCCTGTTATCATGCCGGTGACAATGGCAATCCCGCCCATCGTAGGCACAGGTGCCTGGTGCAGCTTACGGGTGCCGGGCATGTCGTACAACTGGAGCTTACCGGTAAAAAAAATAATAGCGGGAATAATTAATAAGGTAAATACAAAGGCAGTGAGAAAGCATAGCATGGATGGTGTAAAGTCGGGCAGAAAGCCGGCTTGCAGCAGGTGGCTGATGGTAATCATGGTCTCTCGTTCTGGTTTTTCTGATATTGGTACTGTTTAAAACAGGCAGAAAGGC
>DAOLFO010000175.1:0-6773 GCA_035326305.1 Chitinophagaceae bacterium | reverse complement strand
CCTGCAACCGCAGATGTGCAATATCGCTTTGCAATTGTAAAAAGCGCTCCTCATTTTCCATACCGGCTGCCAGCGATACGCTGTCTAATTGTATCCGTTCATTACCTTTTACCAACAGGGTATTGGTCATCAGCAGGCGCCCGCTGAGGTTATCCGGATCAGCTACAGGAAATTCGGCGCTGATATTACCACGATAGATTAGCACATCATTTGTCAAATGAAGTGCCTGTGCTTTGATGCTGTCAACAGCAAGGTTCATTTTTACTGCCGGGCTTGCCTGTGACAGATCAGCCTGTGCATCGAGGGCAAAATGAATATTCGGATCCGTCATGCCGGCTTTTGCCGTCAGTTGCTGATGATTGATAGCCGCATTAAGATCAAGGTTTTTGTAGCTGTACCCGTTGTATACCGCTTCGCTGACCGTTCCTTCCACAGCAGCGCTGGCTGTTTTCATATCATAGCCTTTACCTTTTGCCACCAGGTTTACAGATACAGGGCCATAGGCGGTATCTTTCAGCAGCACGGCAAGATTGAAATTTTGCGTGCTGGCTGTTATATCATAGGCTGCCTTGTTTGCATCAGTAATTTGCGCCAGCGTACCGTTGATGCGGGCATTACCGATATCCGTCAGTAAAGCCATATCAGCCCGCATACGATCCATATTCCCCTTTATACTGCCGGTAAGGTTAAACCTGCCCGGCAACTGAACAGAAGATGGTAATGTACCGGCAGGCAGCAGGCTGACCATATCTGCACGGGTACTGCTCAGTTCACGAATAGTAAGATCGGCCTGCAGCATGTCAGCTTCGGGCAACCCGGTGATACGGCCATTGATATCCACCCTTGTGGCATGAAGTGCAGACAACTGCAAGTCCTCTATATTTAAATCTCCAATACGGCCATTTATCTTTCCATCCAGGTACCAGGTGGCATTTGCATCGGCCAGCGCCGGCTGCTGCTGCAGAGAAGGCACAAAGGTGAGGATGTCTTTTACCTGCACCCTGCTCTTTTCTATATCCGCAGTGATGCCGAGATGGGCTATATCATCTGTCATAGCCTGCTGCGAAGCATAGCGGATGGCTATATCTCTCTTCAGTTCCGTACCCGGCGTTTTCAGGTACAGTTTTTTCAGGTAAGCCTGGTTGGTAGTATATAAAAAAGAAGTGCTGAGCTCCCGCAGGTCAAAACCGCTTTTTTCTTTTAGCGCAGCGCTGGTAATTTCACCCTTTATGGAGTCGCTGGTAAATAAAAAATCTTTCACCTTCAGATCAGCCACGCTAGCATCGAGGTGCGAATAGTCCATGCCTTTTGCCTGCACCGTTTCATTATCGTTATCATACCGCAGCCTTACCTCTTCAAGGTTAAGGGCAGCAAATAATAATTTTATTCCACTACCCGTACCAGCGGCATCAGCGGCAGTCTCCTTTGTATCAGCGGTTGTATTTTCTGCTTTTGCCCCCGCTGTTTTGCCCATGTGCACTGACGCCTGTGTTTTCTTCAGTGAAATATCACCCAAATCAAATATGGCTTTATCAAGATCTATTTTATTTGGCCGCAGGGTAAAATCACCGATAACGGCCTGTGTATACAATGCATTCACACTGTCGTTATAGGCCACAGCACTTTTATCAATAGTGATTTTTCCAATATCCAGTTGCAGATCCGGGCCCGGAGCGCTGCGGTTGATAGTATCTTTTACCGCTTTCACTTTTTTTGCCACCGGCAATGGTTGCGACATCAGCATGCGTGCCTGCAGCCCGCTGATATTTACCTGCGGAATGACAAAGTGCAGCTTATCAAGGTCAAACTTTTCCAGCTTTGTATCAAAATGACCAATAACAGTTTCCACATCATTGCCTGTTATCACATCTTTGTATACAAAGCGGATACGGTTCAGCTCCACTTTACCGATATCAATGGGCATGCCTGCACTGGTATCGCTTACCTGTACCGTGTCAGGTGAGTTGCTGCCAAATGCATCGGCAATGAACTGGAAATTGAACGTGGTATCCGGCAGCAGGCGTTTTATTTTAGCAGTAGCTCCATTCAGCTCCACGCTTTTTATACTGAGCGCATTGCTGAACAGCAATTTGGTAAAGCTCATATTCACCCGCAACTCACCGGCCGCCAGCAGGGTATCTTTTGCCTGGTCTTCCACGTAGATACCGTCTATGGCAATTTTTCCCGTAAGGGTAATATATAGTCTCTTAATTTCTACCCTTGTTTCCAGCTTACCGGACAGCCATTTGGCAGCCCTGCCGGTAATGAAGTTCTGCACAGGCGGGGTCAGTATCAGCAGGAAAAGAACAATAATAGAAATGCAAATCCACAGGATAGTTTTGAGAACTATCCTGGCTATACGGCGGGCCCTGCTTTTCTTAGGTTGTTCCATTCCGGTAGCCTGTGCGTTTTAGTTTATCATAGCCGGTACAACAATAGAAAATATCATGCTACAATCGTTAAAAAATGAAACGGTTTTGATTGAAACGGTTTCATTTTGAGCATATTTCCTAAATTGGCCGGAAAATATGCTTGCTATGCCCCGCTCCAGGATTGCCGGTACCGGCATGTATGTCCCCCAAAACAGAGTGACTAACCATGACCTGCTGCAATACATGGATACCAGCGATGAATGGATACAGGAACGGACGGGCATTAAAGAGCGCCGCTATGCCAGCCGCACCGGCGAAACCACCACCACCATGGGCGTGGAAGCTGCAAAGATAGCTATAGAGCGGGCTGGTATTACGGCCAAAGACGTGGATTTCATCATCTTTGCCACTTTATCTCCCGATTATTATTTTCCCGGCTGCGGGGTGCTGCTGCAGCGGGCCATGGGCATGGGGGAAATAGGCGCTCTTGATATCCGCAACCAATGCAGCGGCTTTGTGTATGCGCTGAGCGTGGCCGACCAGTTTATAAAAACGGGTATGTACAAAAACATACTGGTGGTGGGCAGCGAAAAACATTCTTTTGGGCTTGACTTCAGTACCCGCGGCCGCAATGTCTCTGTTATATTTGGCGATGGTGCCGGAGCGGTGGTATTGCAGCCCACCGAAAAGGAAGGGCAGGGCATTTTGTCCACACATCTCCACAGTGATGGTGAAAGTGCGGAGCTGCTGGCCATGTTTAACCCCGGCACACATGCCAACCACTGGACAAAGGAACAACTGGCTGATTTTAATGAAGGGGAAATGGGTGATATGTTTTTCAGCCACGCCATGATTGATAAAGCGCAGGTATTCCCTAATATGGATGGCCCGGCAGTGTTTAAAAAAGCAGTGGTGAAATTTCCGGAAGTGATCAAAGAAGCGCTGGAGGCAAACGGGTTAACGGCAGCCGATATTGACCTGCTGGTGCCGCACCAGGCCAACCTGCGTATTGCCCAGTTTGTACAGCAGCAACTGCAACTGCCGGCTGAAAAAGTGTATAATAACATACAGCGCTACGGCAATACCACTGCTGCTTCAGTACCCTTAGCGCTTTGCGAAGCCTGGCAGGAAGGAAAGATAAAAGAAGGCGACCTGGTATGCCTGGCTGCATTTGGCAGCGGGTTTACGTGGGGGAGTGCGCTGGTGAGGTGGGGGTGAAGATGTTGAAGGTTTAAAGTTTAAGGTTGGGGCAAGCGCCTGTATTTTTATAAATAATATTACAAAGTTGAGCTATAAGGTTTAAGTTATGAGTTCTTAGTTTTTAGTTACAAGTTATCAGTAGCTGCCCTTTTATTTTTCATCTTTCCCTTTTGCTTCTTGCTTTTTACTCTTGTATCTTCCCATACATCATCCTGTTATTTCCCTACAATCTTCTTCCGGTGCTGCATGCCCCACTTTTGCAGGGCCTCAATCACATCATCCAGTGAGCGGCCGTATTCAGTCAATGAGTATTCCACTACCACCGGCTTTGAGTCATATACCATGCGCTTTACCAGGAGGTTGGCCTCCAGTTCCCGCAATTCCTTAGAGAGCATGCGGTCGGTAATGCGGGGGATGTCTTTTGCTATCTCCCCAAAGCGCCTGACACCGAATGAAAGCGAAATAAGTATCGGCAGTTTCCATTTACCATTCAGCACGTACAGGGCATCTGTTACAGGCTGCAGCATACGCATGCAGCTTTCTTTATTACGGTGTTGTTCCTTTTTCATATTGCGTATTACTATACTGTAGTATAGTGCTATACCGTAGTATAGTACTTACTTTTAGTAAGTAAATGTACACAACTTTGTGCTATCAAAAAATTTAACATGAAGAAAGAAAAAATCATTTACTGGACAACCACCCTGTTACTGAGCGGCATGATGCTGTTCAGTGCTGTCAACTATTTGATAGCTGAAGAAATGAAGCAGGGGTTTGCCCACCTTGGGTTCTCCGATGCCTTCCGCATTGAACTGGCCATTGCAAAAATACTGGGAGCGGCAGCCCTGCTGTTGCCACAGGTGCCTTATCTCCTGAAGCAGTTTGCCTATTTTGGCTTTGCGCTCACCTTTATTTCCGCTTCAATCGCTCATGCTGCTGCCGGCGACCCTGTACAGGTAGTTATTATGCCCGTTATTTTCCTTGGTGTGTTGGCTGTCTCTTATTATTATGCAGTAAAGCTATATGCTCCCCGATGGCAGAAACAAGCGGTGAGGTAATATTAAACCGGCCTGTCCTGCAAACTACTTTAGCTAAAGAACCCGGGTAGAGAATACCGGGTTTTTTGTTTGGTTATATACACCAATAGAAAACAACTTCAAAAAGAGGGACGAAGCCATCAAAAGCAGGTGCTGTACATCGGTAAGGCTTTTACCAGGCACCGGTATCAGGTATAAAATTGTTAACTTCATCAGGCATTATATTCCCTGCCCGCCACAGCCCTCTGAAGCTTTACCATTTTTATATCACTTAACCCTCAAACACCAGTTAAAATGAAAAAACAAATCCTGCTTATGCTGCCGGCAATGATTTTGTCAGCCAGCCTGTTTGCCCAGCCGGATAAAGCCGGCTGTACAGACCATCCTGCAGTAACACGTTATCGCGGTGCTGTCATTGCGTATTGTGATAGCAAAAATCACAGCGAATTTGCCATTGCCACCGGGCCTGAAACGGGCTACCAGAAAATTGATAGCTGGATAAATGTTTCCGGCAGGCAAACCCGTATTTACTACTCTATCAAAGGAGATAAAATCGTGTCTGAAATTTATCAGAATTATATCACTGCTGTCAAAAATGCATCTTTTACATTGCTGGCCGGTAAGATGCACCAGGAGCGGAATGTATCGAAGGAAGTCGGCGGTAGTTCCTGGCTGGCTGCCTTTTATAAGTCCAACCCATTTCCTTCCAATGCAGGCATCCGGATCAACCAGGGTTCGGGCTCAACCGGCGGTACATTTTACATAGCAGCAAAAAAAGGGGGCATTTATATTACGGTTGCCGGCAAGCGTTATTCCGACAATGAAACAGTTGTATTGCTGGATGTAATAGAAACAAAGGAAATGGAAGACGGGCTGATTGCGATGGATGCCAAGCTGATGACAGATAGGCTGAAAGAAGAAGGGCATATAGCGCTGGGAAATATCCTTTTTGATTTTAATGCCGCCACTATTAAGGAAGAATCAAAAGGTCTGCTGGGCGAAATAGCAAAAATGCTGAAAGACAACCCTGCTTTTAAGCTCTATATAGTGGGGCATACTGACATGACAGGGGAGCTGCAATATAACCGGGAGCTGTCGCAGCAGCGGGCGGCTGCCGTAGTCAGTCATTTAATACAGGAGCACGGGATAGCTGCAACCCGCCTTTCCCCGCAGGGTGTGGGGCCACTGGCCCCTGTGGCAGGAAACCATAACGAAGAAGGCAGAAAGCAGAACCGGCGGGTAGAGTTGGTGCTCACTGATCATGCTCTTTTATAGCAAATTACGGGTTTGTTAGCCGTTTGATTGCTGATTTGATGATTTACAAGATGTATGATGTGCGATGTACGGCGCACCGATTCATGATAATGCCTTTTTATTTCCCCTTTTTACTTACTGGTATAAACTAAAAGCTAATAGCTTTTGTGCTTATTTGTTTCTGCAATTTGTTATCTAAAATTTATTTAGCGCCTGCCGTTTCTCTCACGGCAGTTTCTCCACTATCGGGTCCAGTTTCTTTTTGAGCTTTGGCCCGGCGCCAAAACGGCGGGCAACCGTGAAGCTGAAGCCACCTGTTTTAATGCGGTAATGCTTGTTGGAGCTGGGGCCTTTTGCATTAGTACTGTTGTGTATCCAGCCCAGGGTTGCCGCCCAGCGTTCGTTAGTATAGCCGCCCACCATGCGAAACTGCGCATTGGGCGAAGGGCTGCTGTGGCTGGCTGAAGACCCGGGCTTGCTTTCTTTTACCAGGCTCATATCAAAGTTGACCGTTAACCCGCCGGTGGCAAAAAAATGCTCCTTCCATACAGCCGTGTATGCATAGCCAATGCCGGGGCCAAACTCCAGCAGGCGTACCCGGTATACCTCCCGCTGCGGGTAGTGGCCGGCGAGGTAAGAAGGTACCAGCGCACTATCTCCCTTTACAGCGCCATAATAAACTTCCGCACCGATGAGCAGGGAGCCGGCTGATTTTTTCTGCCATTCATTTTGTGAAAAGCCGGCCTGGTAAGAAAAGCGCTTACCATTCAGCAGGCGGTATACGGATGCTCCCAGCAGCGATGCCTTTATATCCGGGCGTACATAATAAGGCTTGCCGTTTGTGTTCTCAAACTTTGACTGGTTTACATAGTATCCTCTGTACCATTGCGCATACAGATCCGTCACCCAA
>DAOLFO010000174.1:0-6786 GCA_035326305.1 Chitinophagaceae bacterium | reverse complement strand
CCCTAATAGCGGGCCCGCCAATACAAATCCGCTGCTGACTAATATTGAGACCGGGAACGCTCCGTTTCCCCAACTCTACAACCTGAAAGAGGATAAAGGTGAGCAAAGCAACCTGGCGCAGAAGTACCCGGAAAAAGTAAAGACAATGGCGGCATTGCTGGAGGCGATCAAAAGTTATGACTAATGGATGAAAGGCGGGGGCTGCCCGGTGAAGGCGCAACCGTTTTATTCAAACAGCCTGGCAAAATGATTTTCCAGGTGATTGCGCATGGCGTTTCTGAATTCTTCCGGGTTACCATTTTCGATTATTTCAACAAGTCCCTGGTGCGATACAAAGGTTTTTAATAACGGCTGTTTTTTCAGCAGGCCGCTGTTGTGCACATAGTCGAATATAGGCAACAGCATTTTCTGAAACTTTTTCATGGTATTGTTGCCGGTTATTTCATACAGCTTGCCGTGAAAGGCGATTTCATGTTCGATATTAAAAAGATGGTATTGGGTAACAGGCGGCTCATTGCTTACAATTTTTTTCAGCTCCCGGATATCTTCTTTTTTTACCCGCTGGAAAATAAGATCGGCCATCCCGATTTCCAGCACCAGCCGTATTTCAAATATCTCTTTTAAAGTTTCCTGGTCCAGTATATGCGGGTTCATGCTTTTGGACATGATAGCAAAGAGATCAGGACTGGTAATGACGGCGCCTTTCTTTTTGCGGGAGTCTATCAGCCCCATCATCCGCAGGCGCAGCAGCGCTTCCCGGATTACGGTGCGGCTCACACCAAGCGCTTCAGCCAGCTCTACTTCCTTGGGTATGGAATCGCCCACTTTCAGCTTGCGCTCCTGCAGCAGCTCTACCAGGCTGGACTCCACTTTGTCCACAAGGGAACTGGTATCAATGCTCCGCATATTGTTTTTAAACGCTGAAAAAGTCATAATAAGTCGGACTTAACTGGTTTGCGCAAACGTATGCCTTCCTTTTTCTGAAATTATTTTTTTCAAAAATATAACTGATAATCAGATTTTTAAAAATTTATTTTTTTTGCAGTTGGATTTGAATATGGGAAACAGTATATCTTTATTAAGTCATACATAATACAAAATTATAAAACTGCTTATTTATGAATTCTGCTTGTCTGAAAATTTGTTTGCTCCTTTCGGGCATCCTGTTTTCGGTGTTTACCTGGGCACAGCCCAAACGGATAACCGGAAAGGTCAGCGCCGCTGCTGATGGGGCAGCGATGGTCGGTGTAAGTGTTACGGTAAAAGGTAAATCGGCCGGCACACAAACCAATGAAAACGGGGAGTACGCCATTGATGCGGCAGCGGCTGATGTGCTGGTATTTAGCTATACCGGGTACGTGGCTGAGGAAAGGCCGGTTGGCAATCTTGGGGTTATTGATATTGCCCTGCATACAGAGGCGGGCAACCTGGATGAAGTGGGGGTGATAGGATATGGTACGCAAAAAAGATCTAAGCTTACCAACTCGGTATCCAAGCTGGACAATAAAGTGCTTGAAACAGGTATGCGCTCCAATCCTGCCTCAGCGCTGGCAGGTACTGTGCCGGGCCTGCGGGTGCAGCAGACTTCCGGCCGGCCGGGATCTGTACCCACTGTTATACTCCGGGGTGGCACTAACTTTAATGGTACCGGTGGTCCGCTGATCGTGGTGGATGGACTGTTGCGCGGTGGCTTCAGCGATATGAACCAGGATGATATTGAATCCATAGAAGTGCTGAAGGACGCATCGGCTACTGCCATTTATGGTGCCAGGGCCAGCAACGGGGTGGTGCTTATTACAACAAAAAAGGGGAAAGCAGGATCTTCCCGCATCTCGCTGAATGCAAGGTATGGGATGAACTACCTCAACCTGCCTTTCGAATTTCTCGGAGCAAGAGATTATCTAACTTATGCCCGTACCTCTGTGCAGGTTTCGGGGCAGTATGATCCATCAAGGCTTTCGCAACTGACCACCGCCGGCCCCTTTGGTACTGGCAACCTGTATCTTGACGGAGCAGGAAATGTAATAGATGGCAATCAGAATGCATCAGGCGTGTGGAGCACCATGCGACTGAATAATACCAACCGGCATAAGCTGAATGAGGGCTGGCAATGGATGATAGATCCGGTAAATGGTACAGATACGCTTATTTTCACGGAGTTTAATTACAGGGACTATGCGCTCCGCTCCCATAGTGCTACACAGGATATCAACCTGTCTATGACCGGCGGAAACGATAAAGGAAAATACTATGCAGGCTTTGGATCTTACAATGAAGACGGGCTTCCTGTTAACACGTTTTATAAGCGGCTCACCTTTGTGCTGAACGGGGAATATAAGCTGAAGCCCTGGCTCACCTCTTATTCAGGCCTGAACTATGCCAATGCCCGCTGGCGGGATCCTGCAACTAATAATGAAGGCAACTACCTGTCCCGCTCACTGGGAGCGCCTCCTACCATGCGTGGTTATAATGAAAATGGCGAACTGCTGCTGGGCAGGGACGTGTCTGACGGAAACCCACTGGTAAATGATGAAAAATTTATCAGGAAAAACAGCTCTGATAAATTTACAATGTCACAGGCATTAAAGATAGATTTCATGAAGAACCTGTATCTGAAAACGAGTGCCAACGTGTATTACAGCGAAAGTTATATCGAATCATTTAACCGGGACTACCTGCAAAGCCCCGGCAACAGGAATACAACCCGCAGCAGCTCCGCTTCTTTTTCCAGGGATATAAGCCAGACATATAATGCTGTGCTGAATTATTCAGGACAGGTAGCTGATAAGCACCATTATGAGCTGATGGCGGGAAGCGAATATTATGATATATACCGCCAGGGGCTTTCTGCTTCGGGCTCAGGGGCACCCACTGATGACTTCAGTGACCTGGCATTGACCAGTACCGATGCGCAGCGCAGGAGCACAGATACCTATCACGACCGGCAGCGTATCCTGTCTTTCTTTGGCAGGGCAAACTATGACTATAAGGATAGGTACCTGCTCTCCGTTACTTTTCGCCGAGACGGGTACTCAACTTTAATTAATAATCGCTGGGGCAACTTTCTCGGCTTTTCGGGCGGATGGATTGTGTCGAGAGAAAATTTCTTTGAGCCATTGTCAAATATTTTCAGCTACCTGAAGCTAAGGGCCAGCTATGGAGAGAATGGTAATGTAAGCGGCATTTCCTCTTATGGCCTGCAGGGGTCTTATGGCACTACACGGTATAATGGATCAGTGGGATACCAGCTTAGCGGACTTCCTTTTCCTAACCTGCTTTGGGAGCGGTCAAATACAAGAGAAATAGCCCTGGAAGGAACGATTAAAAATAAAGTGGATTTTCAACTCGCTTACTACAATAGGAAGACAACTGATAAGATATCCTCGTTCACGCTTCCGTCCTCCAACGGGTTTACCAGCCTGACCACCAACCTGGGCAGCATGCAAAACCAGGGTGTGGAGCTGGATGTCAACTACCGCGTACTGCGTACAAAGGATGTGCAGGTGGATTTTAACTTCAACCTTGCATACAATGCAAATAAAGTATTGAAGCTGCCACATAATGGACTGGAGAATAACCGCATTGGCGGCACACAGGTATACGATCCCAAAACGGGAAGGGTGATATGGGTAATGGGCACGCAGCAAGGGCAGGATCCGAATGTGGCTTATGCCTATGTAGCCGAAGACCTGTACCGTACACAGGCTGATCTGGATAAATATGCGGCTAACCTGCGGGATCTGAATGGCGCCAGGGTATTGGTGGGGCCTGCCATCTATGCAGGTATGACGCCGGCTCAGCGCAACGGGGTTTTCCCGATAGCGCTTGGCGATGTACGCTGGAAAGATCTTGATGGTAACGATACCATTGACTATCGTGACAGGGTGTATATGGGCCGTACCGTACCCCGCTATACCGGCGGCTTCGGACTGCGTGGTAGCTGGAAAGGGTTTACCCTTAGCGCCAGGTTTGACTATGCCCTCGGTTTTGTAGCTTATGATGGCCCCAGGGCCTGGTTTATGGGTATGGCGCAGGGTACGTTTAATACCATTACAGATGTATTTGATACGTATTCATCCACCAATACCGGTGCAAAATATCCTACGTTTTACTGGGCAGATCAGTTGTTTAAAAATAACGTGCTGCGGGAGTCAAGCATGTTTTACAAAAAGGGTGACTATCTCGCATTCCGCGACCTGACGCTTTCCTATGCCCTGCCACTAAAATGGGCCGGAAAGATCAGGAGCGAAGGTATCAGCTTGTCCGTTACAGCGCAAAACCTTGCCTACTTCAGTAAGGCTACCCTTTACTCGCCTGAATCAGGAAGCATACCCAATACGGCAGCAGGCAGCGGAGGCTATCCTTTGCCACGTATCATCATATTTGGGGCGCAACTTCATTTTTAATAGCTGAATACCAAAAACAAACAGCCATATATATACAAGGCTAAAAAATATCAGAGCAATGAAAAAGATCAAACTTATTATACTAGCAGGTGCAGCGCTGCTTACATTCAATGCCTGCAATAAACTGGAGCTGGCGCCGGAAGATTATTTCGGCAGCGGCAGCTTCTGGAAAACAAAGGCCCAGGTAGACGGAGCCATGATTGGGCTTCACAGCCAGCTACGTGGTGCTCAGTTTACTTTTTATAACCTGGGTGAATTGCGTGGCGGATCATTAAAGGATGGTACAGGTGGTACGGGCACATCTTCACTTAACTCGGCATCTGTAATCCGCCAGTTGCTCACCGAAGCCAGCCCCGGTATATCCGGGTGGGGCGGGTTGTATGGCAATATCTTCCAGGTAAATAATTTTATATACCAGGTGGAGCAGGCTTCTTTTTTGTCTCCTGCAGAAAAAGGATATAATCTCGGCCAGGCTTATGGCGTAAGGGCATTTTACTATTTTCATTTATACAGGACCTTTGGCCGGGTGCCAATCGTAAAAGATCCAAAGGTGATCAACACGCCGCCATCTACTGTACAGGATGCATACAACCCGCGGGCTGCTACTGAAAAAGAAGTGCTTGATTTCATTAAAGATGATATCAGCAAGTCTGAAACAGGTTTTAACAGTGACTTTACCACTAAAGCCACAAAATCGCAATGGTCGCTGGGAGCAACGCTGATGCTGAAAACAGAAGTATACCTGTGGACGGCTAAAGTAAATACAGATGGCGCTGCCCCGGCAAATATGGCGGCTGACCTGGCTACAGCCCGCACAGCAGTGGAAGCCGTCATTCCGCGATTTGCTATGCTATCTTCATTCAACAACGTTTTCCGGTATAACAATAAAGGCAATTCGGAAATCATTTTTGCACTGCGTTATATGGCGGGGGAGGCTACCAACAATTTTTCCCAGTTCATTTACCAGGCATCCGATCCGATGGGCAGCTTTGTCAATGCTACGGGCGGCTCGCTGGTTCCCAACAGCTTTCAGCCTGATGCCACAAAGACCGGCGATCCCATGAACGTGGCAGGCGGAGGGGCCATTATCCGGTATGAGTATAAGTATGATTTGTTTGCGCAATATGAAGCAGATGACACCCGGGCAAAAGTCACTTTCTTTGATTATTATAAAGCGCCAATTACACCCGCCACCAGCTTTGTTATGCTTGGTAAATATATCGGTACAATTGTGGAGGGGGCCCGCAACTTCTCAGATGATGTGCCGGTATACCGCTCTGCAGAAGCATACCTGCTGCTGGCCGAAATAAAAAATAAGCAGGGTGAAAATCCTGAAGCAGAAATAGAAGCAGTACGCCAGCGGGCTTACGGAGCCTCACCCTTCCCGGATTTTGTAAACGGAACCTTTGAGGAAAATGAGCTGGCTATTTTCCTGGAGCGCAGTAAAGAACTGGTGGCAGAGAGCAAGCGCTGGTATGACCTGCGGCGGATGCAGAGCGCAAACGGTGATCCGCTGGCTTACCGGATAGACCTGCCAATGGTAGGCGTGATTGATAAAACTACTGATGCGCATAAGCTGCTGTGGCCAATAGACAGAGGTACACTGACAAGTGATGAAACCCTGATGGGAGATCAGAATCCCGGATACTGATAAAAATGATATATAAAAGCTCACTCATTAACAGTTGTGAGGCAGTTGTCAGCCGGGAGGCAACTCCCGGCATTTTTTAAAAAATGCTAATATTAGCAGGTAATTTCAACTTCAATACATGAGGATATGAAGAGGGAACATTTACAGGGATTGATTGCCGCCCCGTTTACACCTATGTATAAAGACGGTTCGCTGAACCTTGCCGTTATTCCATCCTATTATGCTATGCTGCGGACCAATGGTGTGACGGGCGCTTTTATCTGCGGCTCCACCGGTGAGGGAGTATCATTAAGTGTGGCAGAAAAAAAAGCAGTGGTGGAAGCGTGGGCAGCAGCGGCTGCAGGCGACCGGGAGTTTAAAGTAATGACACTGCTGGGAGGTACCAGCATTGCCGAATGCCGGGAACTGGCCCTGCATGCGCAGGCAGCCGGCCTGTATGCCATTTCATTTACGGCTCCGTTTTACTTTAAGCCGCGTGATGTGCAGGCGCTGGCAGAAACCTGTGCGGCAGTAGCCGGTGCGGTACCGGGCATGCCGTTTTATTATTATCACATACCGGTGCTGACGGGAGTGTCTTTCCCTATGTATGATTTACTAAAAGCGGTGGAGCCGGCCATTCCCAATTTTGCCGGTATAAAATATACACACGAAGATTTTATGGATTTTCTTTCCTGCCTTCACTACAAGGATGGAAAGTATGATATGCTGTGGGGGCGGGATGAAAATATG
>DAOLFO010000173.1:0-6801 GCA_035326305.1 Chitinophagaceae bacterium | reverse complement strand
ATGCGGCGCATGGCGTGCATCCCATCGCCGGGCAGGGGCTGAACCTGGGCCTGCATTATTTATCCGGAGCTATTACTTTTGACCCCGCCGTTAACAAGCCGGATAGCCTGCTTGCTTCCAAAATTGTATGGCTGGATGCGCTGCTGATGAATGTAGACCGCACTCCCCGCAATACCAATATGCTGATGTGGAATAAAGAACTGTGGCTGATTGACCACGGAGCCAGCCTGTACTTCCATCACAATTGGCCGCATTGGCAGGAAGCAGCTAAAAGCCCTTTTGCATTAATCAAAAATCATGTGCTGCTGCCTGGTGCCGGGCACCTGGAAGAAGCGGCGGCACTAATGCTCCCGCTGCTGACAGAAGCCTGTATCACTTCGCTGGTATCGCTGGTGCCGGAGGAGTGGCTGGCCGATATTTCTTTTGGCACTGCACCGCAGGAGAGCAGAAATATTTATATTGATTTTCTAAACACCCGTGTCCGGTCGTCTGCCGGATTTTTAAACGAAGCGCTGCATGCAAGAGAAAGACTTATTTGAATATGCTGTCATCCGGATAGTGCCGCGGGTGGAACGGGAGGAGTTTGTCAATGCCGGGGTTATACTCTACTGCCCGAAGCAAAAATTTTTAGGGGTCAGGTACCAGCTTTTCCCGGAAAAGATAAATATGCTCTGCCCTGAGTCGGATATGGATGAAATAGCGGCGCACCTGCAGGCCTTTGAGCAGATTGCAAAAGGGGCAAAAAGCGCAGGCCCCATTGCCGCACTTGACCTGCCATCCCGTTTCCGCTGGCTCACTGCCACCCGCAGCACCGTGGTGCAGGCTTCCAGGGTGCATCCTGGTTTTTGTGAAGATGCTGCAGATATGCTGAATAAATTGTTTGCAGAGCAGGTAGCTTAGCATGTTTATGCGCAAATACTAAATGTCAAATGACAAAGCAAATACGTACTAAAAGCTATTAGCTGTGAGTTATTAGCTTTTAGTATATACCAGAGGCGAAAACGCAAATCGGGAATCGTGAATCGTCAATCGGAGCACTGTACGTCTTACATCGTACACCGTATATCTTGCAGCTAATAGCAAATCATTAAATCAGAAATCCATAAGTCAGACATCTATCAACCAACAATCGTGAACCGTCAATAGCTGCGCCGTACATCTTACATCATACACCGTACATCTCTTGCTTTATAGTCCTGGCGTCACTGCCTTACCCTGCTCCAGGTGCAGCCGGTGCTGAATGCAGGAAGGAAAATCATGCTCATAATGGCTGACATAAATAAGTGTGGTGCCCTGCTGCCGGCACAACTCATCTGCCAGGCGGCGAACAGAGCGGGCAATCGTTTCATCCAGGCCCTGGCAGGGTTCATCCAGTATGAGCAGTGACGGGAGCTTTATGAATGCCCTTGCCAGCAAAGCCAGGCGCTGGCTGCCCCGTGACAACTGGTGCAGGTACTTTTGCTTCATATCCCGGAGCTGCATCAGGTCAATAATATCTTCTGTTTGCCGGTGCTGTGCTTCGCTAAGCTGACGAAAAAGACCAATCGTATCAAACAGGCCGGAAGCTACTACTTCATACACAGTAAAGCTGCTATCGAAATATAAATGCAGCTCAGGGGAAACAAAGCCGATATGCCGCTTAATATCCCAGATGCTTTCGCCGCTTCCTCTCTTTTTGTCAAACAGCCAGATATTATTGGCATAAGCCTGCGGGTTGTCGCCGGCAATCAGGCTCAGCAGGGTTGACTTACCGGAGCCATTCGGGCCGGTGAGCGCCCAGCATTCCCCTTTATTTATTTTCCAGTTTATATTTTCCAGTATAACACGATTGCCATAGCGAACGGTCACATCTTTCATTTCAACAGCTACTCCGAAGGAAGGAACAGGTATGGCTGATAAATTGGCGAAGCTGATAGCAGCAGGCGTTTCTGTTTGCATTCCTGGTAAAGCGGGATTAAACTGCTTTTTTTCTCCGGCGTATATCAGCCTGCCTTTTTCCAGCATAGCAATATGTGTGATAAATGACGGGATATGCTCCGGTGCCGATACAAGGATAACCGTCACTCCTGTATCCGCTACAGCCGTGAAGAGCCTATCCAGCAGCCCCCGTGTAGCAGTATCAAGGCCGGCATACGGATTATCGGCAATCAGCAGGGCCGGCTTGCTGAGCAATGCTATGGCAAGCTGCAGTCGTTTGTTTTCTCCGTTGGAGAGCTGAATGAGCCGCTTGCCCTGTATTTCCTGCCAGTTTAATAATTGAAGGGCCGGGTCGTTGTTTCCGGCGCCGGGTACAGCTTGTGCCAGGTATTCACCTGCGGTGAGGCTGTCTTCCGCATCCTGCGAATTATACCGTTGCTGGTAATAAAAATCTGTGGTGTGCGAAAGATTGGTAAACCGGTGCTCCTGGCTTACAAATAAAGTAGCCTCTTTTAGCTTATCACTCCTGTAAATATTACCATGATGAAAAACACTTCCGGCAATGGCTTTTGCCAGCAGGGTTTTGCCGCTTCCTGCTCCGCCGGTAATGGCCCAGCTTTGCCCGGTGTTTATTTGCAGGTTAATATTATCAAGCGGGGAGTGGCCCCCGGCCCTGACAGACAGGTTTTCTATTGACAAAAGGCAATCCTCTCCTTGCTGCATGACTGCAAATGTATAGGAGCTGTATGAGCTTCTTTGTGACTTTATTTTTTCCCCATGTGTTAATAACTCAAAAACCGGGTGGCTGTTCCTGTTTTGGTATATTTGCCTGCCCCTGCCTGTATCCTCCCCGCACAGGGGAGGATTTTAAATTCATAGGGCAACCACATTAGCTTTATAAAAGAAGAAGAACCGGAGCATATGGCCAAAGAAAAAGACAATACCAGCCTGTTTGACTATACGGAAGACAGTATCAAATCCCTTGACTGGAAAGAGCATATCCGCCTGCGCCCCGGTATGTATATCGGCAAGCTGGGTGATGGCTCATCGCCGGATGACGGTATTTATGTGCTGGTAAAAGAGGTGCTGGACAACTGCATTGACGAATACACGATGGGCTATGGAAAAACAGTAGAACTGACGATAGGAGGCCGGGAAGTAACGATACGGGACTATGGCCGCGGCATACCGCTGGGAAAAGTGGTGGACGTGGTGAGCAAGATAAATACCGGCGCCAAGTATGACAGCAAAGCCTTTCAAAAATCAGTAGGGCTGAACGGTGTGGGCACAAAGGCAGTGAATGCGCTGAGCAATTATTTTAAAGTGACATCGGTACGGGAAGGCAAAGAAAAGACGGCTGAGTTTGAAAGAGGCGTGCTCATTAAGGAGCATAAGGAAGCGAAAACGGGAGAGCAAAACGGTACGCTGGTTACTTTCCTGCCGGATGAAACGGTGTTTAAAAATTTTAAGTTTCACCCGGAATTCTTAGAAAGCCAGGTGTGGAACTATTGCTTCCTGAATGCCGGGCTGAAGATCGTTTTTAACGGAAAAACTTACCAGAGTAAAAACGGGCTGCTGGATCTGCTCACCCGTAAGACCAACGTGGACGAAATCAGGTACCCGATCATTCACCTGACGGGAAATGATATCGAGGTTGCCATTACGCACAATAATGACTATGGCGAAGACCTGTACAGCTTTGTAAACGGGCAGCACACCACACAGGGCGGTACCCACCAGCAGGCTTTCCGCGAAGCGTATGTAAAAACAATCCGCGATTTTTTCAAAAAGGATTATGATGCTTCGGATATCCGCACCGGTATCGTGGCCGCCATTTCTGTACGGGTGGTGGAGCCGGTGTTTGAGTCGCAAACCAAAACCAAGCTGGGTTCGGTAAACGTAGATGTGAATGGGCCGAGCATGAAGCAATTTTTCAACGATTTCCTTTCAAAAGAGCTGGACAATTTTCTGCATAAAAATTCGCAGACGGCCGATGCGCTGAAAAAAAGAATTGAACAGAGTGAAAGGGAGCGCAAGGAAATGGCAGGTATTAAAAAGCTGGCCAATGAGCGGGCTAAAAAAGCGAACCTGCACAACCGTAAGCTGCGTGACTGCCGCATTCACCTGAATGATGAGCCACCGAATAAAGGGAAAGAAGAGTTTATTGCAAAGCAAAATGAAACCACCATTTTTATTACGGAAGGAGACAGCGCCAGCGGTTCCATTACCAAATCGAGGAACGTGGAAACACAGGCCGTATTCAGCCTGCGGGGTAAGCCGCTCAATTCTTTTGGCCTGACCAAGAAAGTGGTGTATGAAAATGAAGAGTTCAACCTGTTGCAGCATGCACTGAATATTGAAGAGGGGCTGGAAGGGCTTCGGTTCAATAACATTGTCATTGCCACCGATGCCGATGTGGATGGCATGCACATCCGCCTGCTCATCATGACTTTTTTCCTGCAGTTTTTTCCTGACCTGGTCAAGCATGAAAAAGTGTATGTGCTGGAAACGCCGCTGTTCCGGGTACGGAACAAGCAGGAAACTATTTACTGCTATGACGAAGCAGAAAAGCAGGCGGCTATTAAAAAATTAGGCGGCAAGCCGGAAATCACCCGGTTTAAAGGCTTGGGAGAAATCAGCCCGGATGAGTTTGCCCAGTTTATAGGCCCCGATATGCGCAAGCAACTGATGCGGGTGGAAGAGGGAGACCATATACAACAGTTGCTGGAATACTATATGGGAAAAAACACGATGGAAAGGCAGGAGTTTATTATTGGCAACCTGCGGGTGGAAATGGATGCGCCGGTGGAAAGTGTATAGGGCCTTATTATTAATTACTAATTATTAATTTTTGAATTGATAATTAGTAATTAATAATATGCAACACTCCGTTTATCAAACACTCAAACTATACTAACCATGAAGCAGGAAAACATCATTCTGACCAAGACCTATGAATTCAGCCTGGCTATTGTGAAGCTGTACAGCCATTTAAGAGGGACGCAGGTAGAGCGGGCATTGTGTGTGCAGCTATTGCGAAGCGCAACATCTGTAGGGGCAAATACGGAAGAAGCGATGGGTGGCTCATCAAAAAGGGATTTTGTCTACAGGCTGGAAATAGCTTATCGTGAAGCAAGAGAAACGAGGTACTGGCTGAGGTTATTAGCGGATGCCGGGTTAATTGTAAAGGAATTAGCCGCAGGCTTCCATGAAAAATGCGAAGAAATTATAAGAATACTAACAGCGATTATAAACACAGCAAAGAACAAAGGGAAGCAGACCAATTATTAATTTTTAATTCTTGATTGATAATTAGTAATTAAAAATTAAGAATAATAAAATACCGTTACAATGATTCATATAGTTTTTAACGAAAGTGAAGTGGCATTAATGCAGCAGGTAGTGGAAGCCGATGAAAGCCTGGCAGGCGAGGTCATTCAGATAAAAGACGATTATGCCGTAGGGCCCATAGCGGCTATTTATGAAACTGAAGGTTATCAGCAGCGCCGGGATTGGTGGAAAGAGTTGCTGCAAAACTCTCCTTACGCCGATCAGGCTGATATAGTGGATGACAAGCTGACCGTACACCAGCTTCAGGCAAAGCTCACTGAGAATACTGAAGAAGAAGTATGGATATGGATGGGGCAAAACCAGCATGATGTATGCGGCTATTACTGGCTCATGCCACAGTTGAAAGAGTTCCAGGGAAGGGTGATGGTGCTTTATATGAACAATCTTCCTTTTATTAATGAAAAGGGGCAATTGTTTTATCCATCCTGGCTGCATGAAATACCGGTGAAAGAATTCAGCAAAGCTAAAAAACTATGCAGGCCTGTTACTTTAAGCGAATTTGAAGTAGACCCGGATGAGTGGAAAAAGCTCTGTGATGAAAATGCTATGGTGCGCATACTGGAAGGCGGGAAAAAGATAGCCGGGAAAGAAGAAGATTTTTACGATACGGAGATCCTGAAAAATATTACCGGCGAGTGGCAGAAGGCGACGCGGGTGCTGAGCAATACGCTGAACAGGATGAAGATAAAAACCGGCGACGTATACCTGATGTGGCGTATGAAGAAGCTGATTGCTGACGGTAAAATAGAAGTGACCGGCGATACTAATAAAACCTGGAAGGATTTTGATGTAAAGCTGGCCGGTGCTAAAAGCAAAGAAAACAATGAGGCAGCGGAAGCCACCGCCGGATAATGTTAATGATGATTATGAATAAAATAATAAAAGCAGAAGAACTTGCCATGTGGCTGCTGAGCGGTTACGGGCTGTATCATTTCAATGCGCCGTGGTGGTGTTACCTGTTGCTATTGCTGGGGCCCGACATCAGCATGCTGGCTTATGCGGCGGGCAATAAAGCCGGAGCTTTTGTATATAACCTTTTTCATCATCGTGGTGTTGCCATTGTATTGTTTGCGGCCGGCTGCATCATGACAAACAGCCTGCTGATGACAGCCGGTATCATTTTATTTGGCCATGCCGCTATGGATCGCTTTTTTGGCTACGGGCTGAAGTATGAAAAAGGATTTAAGTTTACCCATTTAGGTACAATCGGAAATAAGCAATAAAAGATGAGTGCAGCAAAGAATAAACTGACAGCGATTACTGCTAACGATTCAGGGCTTCACGGGCAGTATAAAACATGGTTCCTGGATTATGCTTCGTATGTGATACTGGAGCGGGCCGTGCCTGCCATACAGGATGGGCTGAAGCCGGTGCAGCGGCGTATCCTTCATGCTATGAAGGAAATGGATGATGGCCGTTTTAATAAAGTTGCCAATATCATCGGGCAGGCGATGCAGTACCATCCGCATGGCGATGCGAGCATTGGGGATGCGCTGGTGAATATGGGACAAAAAGACCTGCTGATAGAAACAC
>DAOLFO010000172.1:0-6866 GCA_035326305.1 Chitinophagaceae bacterium | reverse complement strand
TTTTTTTGAAGGGTTGATCACCCGCCTGTACAACGATCTTTCCTGGCTGACCAGCTTTGTTACCATTGCTTCTGTCATTTTTGTTATCTGGTATTTTATCATTTACCCGGCGAGGCTGGGCAGAAAAATGGCAGTAGATACATTGCCGGAGGAAGTATAGTGGCGGTTTTCCCTTTTATATATTACGCTAAGGTTAAAAAATCCCTGCATCGTATATGCTGTGGTGTCATTACCATTATGGGATTGCTGGCCGGCCTTACCGGTGCTGCGCAGGAAGCGGATACGGTAAAATGGCCCATACTGAAGCCGGATACCATTATACAGGGTCTGCCCCCCGTGCAGGAGGAAGAAGTAAAAGAAGTGACGATAGAGCCGCTGCCGGAGTATGACGATAACGAGTATGAAGAGGAAGACGAAGAGACCGCTGATACCGAAAGCAATAATACATTTATCCCGCTGTGGATGAGCAGCGGCTGGAAGGATTCTGTAAAAAAGAAAACCATTGCAGCAGCTTACCGGAAAAAATTACGGGACGATCCTGATAACTGGTACGCTAATCACAATTTTGCCAGGGAGGAAAAAGCACGACAGGGTCATCAGTACAAGGAACCGCTTACGGCACACCCGGTTTTTCAAACCTTGCTATGGGTAATCATAATTGGGGGATTTGCAGCATTTGTGATTATGTACCTGTACGAAAATAATATCGGCGTATTCCGCCGTAATAAAACCATCCGTGAAGTAGAAGGTACGGCAGATGAAACGGAAAAGGATATTTTTTCTATTGCCTACCAGCGGGAAATTGATAAAGCTGTACAGGCCGGCAACTACCGCCTTGCTATCCGGTTACATTTCTTGTCTTCATTACGGTTGCTGGCCGAGAGGCAACTAATAAGGTACCGGACAGACAACACTAATTTTGATTATCTCCTTCAACTGAACGGGTCGCCGTATTATAAAGAGTTTTTTGCCCTGGTGCGGCATTATGAGTATAGCTGGTATGGTATGTTTGAGGTAAGCAGCGAACAGTATGCAATAGTCAGCCACCAGTTTTCACAATTTCAACAGCAGGTAAGATAGTTTTGAAAAATAAGACACTATATATCATTTTGGGGGTGGTCGTTGCGGCGGTCATTGTTCTCTTTTTTACTAATAGCAGCGGTGATAAGAAGAAAGTGCTGGATGAACGCTTCAGCTTTCGCAAGCGGGACAAAATACCTTATAGCGCATCAGTTGCTTTCGGGGCGCTGAAAGAAATGTTTCCACGGGCGGTAGTGACTGCTGAGCGGCAGGAGCCGGGCATGTGGGATACGCTTTCTTCATATAAAGGCAACCAGGCGCTTATCATACTGACTCCTTATTTTCAGGCTGATGAGTACGAGATGAATGAGCTGCTTAGTTTTGTAAAAGAAGGCAACCAGGTTTTTATCAGCACTATCGGGCTATCGGAGCCGGTGCAGAAAAAACTGGGCTGTTATCCTGCTTATACAGCGGCCCTTGATCTGTGGGGCTTTGGTATGGATACCCTGTCTGTATCGCTGGTGCCGCCGCTCACCAGGAAAAAAACAACGTACACTTATCCCGGTAAGCAGTTGGATACCTGGCTGAATAAATGGGATAGCCTTACTACGGAAGTTTTAGGCTACAGCAGCAGTGATAAGCCCAATTTTGTACGTATGGCTGCAGGCAAAGGCCATCTCTTTCTGCATTTTGCCCCTATGGCGCTGACCAATTATTTTTTACTGCATAAGGACAACCTTACGTTTTATGAGCAGTTGATGTCTGTGTTGCCGGCAGATACAGAGGTGATAGTATGGGATGAATATTTTATTAACCGCAGGAACAGGAGTGAGGGAGAGAATAAAGGTAAGAGCTGGTTCAGGGAATTTATGAAACATAAGCCGCTGCGCTGGGCTCTGCTGACGGCTATGGCGGCATTGCTGGTGTATGTGCTGATGGAAATGCGCAGGAAGCAACGGCCCATACCGGTGGTGAAAAGCCCGAAGAACGACTCATTAGATTTTGTAAAAACAATAGGGCGCCTTTATTATGACAAAGGTGATCACAAAAACCTGGCCCGTAAGATGTCTGCGTATTTCCTGGAGCATGTGCGGAACCGGTATAAGCTAAACACGGCGGAGTTGGATGAAGATTTTATCAGGAGCCTGCAATATAAGTCGGGAGTAAGTGAAGAGGAAGTACGGGCTGTGGTGCTGGCCATTAAGCGGGCAGAAGAGCAGCCTTTGGTAAGTGACCGTATGCTGGCGGATCTGCACCGGCAATTAGAATCATTTTATAAAAAAGCATAAATATGGAAGAACAAGTATTTCATCAGCGAACAGACCTTACCGCCCTCAATGAAGCAGTAATGGCGGTAAGGAATGAAATCAAAAAAGTGATTGTGGGCCAGGATGAGATGGTAAAGCTGATACTGGCAGCCTTGCTGGCGGATGGTCATGTGCTGATAGAAGGTGTGCCGGGCGTGGCAAAAACACTGACGGCCAAGCTGGTGGCCCGCACGGTGGATGCGGGTTTTTCCCGGATACAATTTACGCCTGACCTTATGCCTTCGGATGTGCTGGGCACGCCCATCTTCAACCCGCGTGAAGCTGCCTTTGAGTTTAAGAAAGGCCCCATCTTTGACAATATTGTGCTGGTGGATGAAATCAACCGGGCGCCAGCCAAAACACAATCAGCGCTGCTGGAAGTGATGGAAGAAAGACAGGTGTCTATTGACGGCAAAACCTATCCGCTGGCTGCTCCATTTATGGTGCTGGCCACGCAAAACCCGGTAGAGCAGGAAGGCACTTACCGACTGCCCGAAGCACAGCTTGATCGTTTTTTGTTTAAGATCGTAGTGCCTTATCCCAATGAAGCGGAAGAGCTGACCATCCTGTCCCAGTTTCACCAAATGGGTAATACAAAAGCTACCGAAGTAATACGGCCGGTGATCAGCAGCACACAGATCAATACCATACGGGAGCAGATTAAAAAAATACTGATTGAAGAGAAGCTGCTGCAGTTTATTGCCAGGCTGGTGCACCAGACACGTAATCATAAGTCAATTTATCTTGGCGCTTCCCCCAGGGCTTCGCTGGCTATCATGAATGCATCCAAGGCAATAGCCGCTATGCAGGGAAGAGATTTTGTAACGCCGGAGGATATACGGGAGGTGGTAATACCTGTGCTGCGCCACCGTATTATTTTATCGCCGGATAAGGAAATGGAGGGAACAACAGAAGAAGAAGTGATCCGCCAGATCATCCAGGGGATGGATGTGCCCCGGTAAAATGATAGGAGCATGATTTTTCAGTTACTGTAAATATATTTTCTTGATCAGGTCTTATTTTTTCAGCCTTATTGTATACTACATCGCCGGCCTTGCATCGGCAGTGTTTGTATTGAGCTATTTTTTTCCTGCTTTTTTCAAAATAGGCATCCTGGTGCTGCTCCTGCTGCTGGTAGCTGTATTGATAGATACGCTGCTGCTCTACAGCCGCCGCGGTATGGAAGCCAGCCGCACGGTAACCGACCGCTTCAGCCTGGGCGATGAAAACAAAGTGCTGCTCCATATAAAAAACAATTATCCTTTCCCGGTACAGGTATCGGTGATTGATGAGCTGCCTGTTCAGTTCCAGGAGCGCTACTGGGTGCGCAGAGCCAGTATGGAAAGCCAGGGAACGGCTGACATTTCGTACGAACTCCGGCCACTGACAAGGGGGGAATATTTTTTTCATGATATCAATGTATTTGTAAAAGGCCCGCTGCGGCTGGTGAGGAGAAGATATATTTTCCCGGCAGCGCAGGTGATAAAAGCGTATCCTTCTTACATGCAGATGCGCCGCTACCAGTTATTGGCTGTCAGCAACAGGCTGGAGCAGGCTGGTGTAAAACGCATAAGAAAGCTGGGGCACAGCATGGAGTTTGAACAGATAAAAGAGTATGTGCGGGGAGACGATTACCGCACCATCAACTGGAAGGCAACTGCCCGTAAGGACAACCTGATGGTGAATAACTATACGGATGAGCGCAGCCAGCAGATATACTGTGTGATCAATAAAGGGCGTATTATGAAAATGCCTTTTAATGGCATGACATTGCTGGACTATGCGATCAATGCCACGCTGGTGTTGTCAAATGTGGCATTGCTGCGGCAGGACAGGGCAGGGCTGATTACGTTTGAAAAAAACCTGGATACCTTTATCCGTGCCGACCGCAAGACCACGCAAATGAATACGATACTGGAGGCGCTGTACCGGCAGCAAACACAATTCCTGGAGCCGGATTTTGAAAAGCTGTATGCGGTGGTAAGGGGCAATATCACTAACAGGGGGCTGCTGGTGCTGTTTACCAACTTCGAATCACTGGAAAGCCTGCAGCGGGAAATGCCGGCGCTGAAGCGGATGGCACGCTATCATTTGCTGCTCATAGTGTTTTTTGAAAATACTGAATTGCGCCATCTTTCCGAAAGGCCGTCGGAGAAGATGGAAGATATTTATATTAAAACCATCGCTGATAAATTTGCCTATGAGAAGAGGCTGATGGTAAAAGAGCTGCACAAAAACGGGATACTTTCTATACTTACCACCCCGGAGAATCTTACCGTCAATACAATTAATAAGTACCTGGAATTGAAGACGAGGATGTCTATCTAATCTTGTATTCATTTCGTGCAAATACCGACCTTTGCCGCATGACTGAATTTGCCGAAGGGAAAGTAATACTGGTAGATAAACCACTGCGCTGGACTTCTTTTGATGTGGTGCAAAAAATCCGTAACCTCATCCGTATTAAGAAAGTAGGGCATGCCGGTACGCTGGATCCGCTGGCTTCAGGCCTGCTCATTGTATGCACGGGAAAATTTACCAAGCGTATTAATGAGTACATGGCAAAAGAAAAAGAGTATACTGGTACTTTCACGCTTGGGGCCACTACACCCACATATGACCTGGAAAGTGAGCCGGGAAATTTCTTATCCGCTGACCACCTTTCTGCAGAAAAGATACATGTGGCTACAGCCGCTTTTACCGGAGCCATACAACAAATACCTCCTGCCCACTCTGCTATCAAGGTAGATGGGAAAAGAGTGTATGAACTGGCCCGGCAGGGTAAAGAGGTAAAGCTGGAGCCGAGGAATGTGACGATTTCCCTGTTTGAAATAACGGCCATTGAAATGCCGGTTGTTCATTTCCGTGTTGTATGCTCTACCGGTACATATATACGCAGCCTGGCGCACGATTTTGGGCAGGCATTAGGGTGCGGCGCTTATCTCAGCAGCCTCTGCCGTACCCGCATCGGTGAGTTTTTGCTGAAGGATGCCGTGAGCATGGAAACTTTTATACAGGAAATAAAAGAAAAGAAAGCGGCTCAGAATATGCCCAATGGATAGCCAATTCCCAACTGGAACTGGCTGCCTTTGAAGAGCGGATAGCTGAACCATTTATTCTGAAAGCTAAGATTGGCCGGCGAGGGACTTGGGTCTTTTACCTTATAGGAGTAGTCAAACCGGATAACAAAAAAGTTGAAATCAAAGCGCAGCCCGCCGCCAGCGCCTATAGCAATATCTTTTCCCAGGCGACTAATATTAAATATTTCTTCAGGCAACCTGTCAGGCGCTTGCTTTAAAAACCAGATGTTGCCGATATCGGTAAAAAAAGCTCCGTTTACTTTAATGCCAAAGGGGCGCCCCAGCGGGAACCGGTATTCTGCGTTAGCTTCCAGTTGAATATCTCCATACCGGTCGGGTACTCCTTGTGAACCATCAAATGGCTTGATGATGCTTCCCGGCCCCAGCCGCCGCAGTTGCCATGCCCGCATACTGTTAGGGCCACCGCTGAAGTATTGTTTAAAGAAAGGCAGGTTATTTCTTTTCAGCGGGTTGCGGGTGGAGTTAAATTCATAGCCTATTCCTGCAAAAGCCCGGAGGGCTAATGAAGTTTTTTTGAAGCGGAATAATTTGGCAAACTCCACGTCAGCCTTTACAAAACGGTAAAGCTGTGTGTCAAGAAAGCTGCTTCGTATAATTCCTGTTGCGAGGCCCGACTGCTCTACGTTTACCCGCAATACATTAGGCCGGTTGCTGGTGCCTCCGGTGAGTGTCATGCTTGCTATAATGGAGGAAATAAAACCATCGGTAAAAATATTCCGCAGGGAAGGATTTTGAAGCATCAGGTTTTTTAAACTATCCTGTGCATTCAGGCGGGAGTATTCTATATTGGGCAATTTTATATTGAGCAGCACCCGCCTTCGCTGAAATTCGTATCCCCATGAGCCGTTAATGGTGATCAGCTTATACAGCTTGAACCGCTCAGTGTATGCTGTGTTGAAATTAAATAAGCTGCGGAAGTTGTCGCGGTAGTTTTTCCGTATCAGGTTACTGGCGGGTACAAACCGCGGGAATATGATGCTGTAGCTAAGGCTGACCTGCTGCGTCTGGATAAACTGCCCGCTGTTGCCATGTCCCAGTTCCACCCCATACCGCAGGTTGGTGGAGGTGGTGGCAGCTACCCGGGCAAAGTTCCTGTTTTGCAGCCCCACATTCACACCAATGCCAAACAGGTTCCCGGATATGGCGCTTTGGTTGATGCTGCTTTCGAGGTTGGTCTGGAAAGCATATTTTTTAGCAGGCGTCATCAGTATCACAAAGTCAACCGTATCGGTACCGGGGCGGGGTACCTGGTCGATGCTGATATTACGCCAGGTATTCAGCGAGTTCAGCCGGTTGAGCGTACGGAAATAGCGGCGCAACTGGTAGAGGCTGTCTGCCGGGAGATAGATATTAGGAGGAAATATTTTTGCCTTAAACTTATTATAGTATTGCACAATGCGGATACCCTCTGCGGTATCAATGCGGGCCTGCAGGCGGG
>DAOLFO010000171.1:0-6878 GCA_035326305.1 Chitinophagaceae bacterium | reverse complement strand
AATAGCGCAACTGGAAAAAGAGGTTTGGCAGGAAACGGATTGCCTGAGCTGCGCTAATTGCTGCAAAACAATGACGCCTACTTTTTCTCCTGCTGATCTGAAAAGGATATCTGCTCACTTCCGTATTACCGTTGAAGAGTTTCAGCAGAAATGGCTGCGCCGGGAGCGGGGTGGAAACCGGGACTGGCTGAATAAGACAGAGCCCTGCCAGTTTCTTAACCTGGAGGATAACAAGTGCAGCATTTATGCCGTTCGTCCGGCAGACTGCGCCGGGTTCCCTCATCTCTCTAAAAAATTTAAAGAGTATGCTCATATCCATAAGCAAAATGTGGAGTATTGCCCGGCCACATACAGGCTTGTAGAGAAAATGATGGAGCGTATCAGGTGATGCTGTGTGTGGCTAAGGAAGTTCGGTTTACATAAAAACATCTTCCAGCATAAAATATTCAGGCTCTTTGTCGGGGTGCAGTGTAATGGACAGGATATCGTACTGCAGCCATTTATATTCCGGGTTTTGCTGCAAAAACTCATCGGCAGCCCGCTGCAGCCGCTTAAATTTTTTGTACCCTACGCTGTCTTCCGGGTAGCCGAACGGAGAAAAATTTCTGGCTTTTACTTCAATGATATGCAGCATTTTTCCTTTTCGGGCGATAATGTCAATTTCATAATGGGAATAGCGCCAGTTTTGGTGCAAAATTTCATAACCTTTTTTCAACAAATAGTCAACTGCCAGCGATTCTCCCTGCTTACCGAGTTGGTTATGTATGGCCATCACTTATCTTTACCCTTAAAATACAAAATACGTGGCATTAGAGAAGAAATTATACCCCCTGACAGGAAAAGTACAGCATTATACATGGGGCGGATATGAATACATACCTGCATTACTTGATATCAGCAATGAAGAGAACAAACCATACGCCGAATACTGGATGGGTGTGCACCCGCTGGGCTCTGCTGATGCAGATGGAAAACCCCTGGGGCAACTGGTGGATAAGGATAAAACGGCCGTATTGGGCAGCTACATTGCCGGTAAGTTTGGATGCCTTCCTTATTTATTCAAAATACTTGATGTACGGGATATGTTATCTATCCAGGTACATCCGTCAAAAGCGGCTGCTGAAAAAGAGTTTGCCCGGGAAAATGCAGCCGGCATTCCACTGGATGCTCCCAACCGGAGCTATAAAGACGAAAATCATAAGCCTGAGCTTATGGCGGCTCTCAGTGATTTCTGGCTGCTCCATGGTTTTAAGCCAAAAGAAAAAATGACAACTGTGCTGAGCCGTGTTCCTGAACTGGAGCCGCTGCTGGAGGTCTTTGAGGAAGATGGCTATAAAGGGCTTTACCAGTATGTCATGGATATTCCGCAGGAGGAAGTGAACGAGATGCTGCAGCCGCTTATTGACCGTATTACACCATTATATGAAGAAGGGCGCCTCACCCGGTACAAGGAGGATTTTTGGGCAGCAAGAGCAGCGCTTACATTCAATAAAGGGGAAGATATTGACCGGGGCATATTTTCTATTTACTTTTTTAACCTGGTAAATATTAAAAAGGGAGATGCCATTTTCCAGGATGCCGGGGTACCCCATGCTTACCTGGAAGGGCAGAATGCAGAAATAATGGCTAACTCTGATAATGTACTGCGGGGCGGACTGACATCCAAACATGTGGATGCAGATGAATTGATGAAGCATATCAAATTTGAGGAAACGGTACCCCAAATACTGAAAGGAGATAAAGACAGCCGGTTTGAAACAGTGTTCCGTACACCGGCGGCGGAGTTTCAGCTCAGCCGTATTGATTTAGCCGGAGATGAAACCGCTTCGGTTCAGGCACAGACTGCAGAAATCTTTATTGTCACAAGCGGACAGGTACGTATCAGTACAGGAGCCGAAAAGTTGAAACTATCAACCGGGGAGTCTGCGTTAGTAATAGCCGGGGCTTCTGTAAATATCAAAGCCGGGGAGGAGTCGGTCATATACCGGGCTACTGCTCCGGTGGCTGAGTCCTGAATGAAAGAGAAAATAATTTATTTAGTACCTTAGTGCCTACAATTTGAAATTTGATATGAAATTCAACGCAAAGCTGATATTGTTTACCCTGATACTGGCAGTGCTGGCCACAGTATGTAAATATTTTTTTGGCCCGGATTTGAACTGGTCGGGGTTTTCGCCGGTTATTGCAATTGCCCTTTTTGCCGGAATGATTATTCCAAATAGAAATGCATCCTTCCTGATGCCGCTTGCTGCACTGCTGCTCAGTGATATTTTTATCCATTTGCTGTATAAAGCGGGGGAGTTTGAGTACCAGGGTTTTTACAGCGGGCAGTGGAAGCAATACCTGTTTTTACTGGCATGCACGGTTATCGGGTGGATAGTGAAAGGCCGCCGCATGGCTGCTGTAGCAGGTGGTGCAATAGCTGCTCCCACACTTTTTTTCCTTTTATCTAATTTTAATGTGTGGCTTTCGCAGGAAGTGCTGTATGCAAAATCGTTTCAGGGATTAATGCAATGCTATGCTGCAGGACTGCCTTTTTATAAAAATGCACTTATAGCCACGCTGGTTTTTCTGCCGGTGATTATCTTGTTGTATAATTACCTGACAAGAAGAGAGGCCAGATTAACTGTGGTATCGGCCTGATACTTTCGTTCACATGAGAGTGTATCACCAGCCCGTCTGTATAAGGACGGGCTTTTATTTTGCGCATCGTGAGCCGGCAACCGGAGCGGCGTACGCCGTATATCGTATTCTTGCAGCTAATAGCTCATAGCTAATGGCTCACCACAAATCAGAAATGATTAAATCAGGCATCAATTTTCAATCATCAACCGGGGCGTCGTACATCTTACATCTTATATCGTACACCGTACACCGTACATCCCCATCCCCTCTATTCCTCAATCCTTTTCTGCAGTTCCACCGGTTCGCTTCTTTTGCGCAGGCGCATATTCAGCAATTCCACAACGAGCGAGAAAGCGATCATGGTATAGATATAGCTCTTGTCTATCTTTTGATGAAAGCCTTCCGCCACCAGCATAATGCCAATGGCGATAAGGAATGCCAGCGCCAGCATTTGCAGTGTGGGGTTCCTGTTGATAAACCGGCTGATAGGCCCTGCAAAAATCATCATGATGATAATGGAAATGACCACAGCGACGATCATAATGAACACTTCATCCACAATGCCGATAGCCGTCAGGATAGAGTCGAAGGAAAAAACCGCATCGATCAGTATGATCTGGAGCACTACAGCCTTTACGGAAGCATATATTTTTTTGCTCCCGGCTTCTGCCCGGGGCTTTTCCAGTTTATGATGTATTTCCAGCGTGCTTTTAAATATCAGGAAAAGGCCGCCGGCCAGCAGTATCAGGTCTTTCCAGCTTATTTGCAGGGCGGCGCCATCCTGCCTGATAAAGGGAATGGTGAATACAGGCTGGGTCAGCTTCATGATCCAGGTAATGGTAAGCAGCAGGCCTATCCGGAATATCATAGCGAGCAGCAGGCCCACATTGCGGGCCATGCGCTGTTTTTTCGGGTCCAGCTTATCAGAAAGGATGGAAATGAAAATGATATTGTCCACACCCAGTACGATTTCAAGAAAAGTAAGCGTCAGGAGACTCAGCCAAATAGCGGGATCGGAAAAATCGGGAATAAACATACCGGGTTCAATTTTATTTTTTATGGCGAAAAAACAATACCACTATTTAAAAGTATTTAATATTGCTGTATGCCGGCAATATTAATTAAAAATATAAAGATACTGGCGGGGCTGCACCCGGACAACCAGGTGCTGCGCGGAGAAGCGCTGGCAAAGCTGCCTGTGCTGGAAAATGCCTGGCTGCTGGTACGGGAAGGCCTTATAGATTCATTCGGGCCCATGAGCGAATGCCCGCCCGGGGAAGGGGAGGTGACCGATGCATCCGGCCGGTGTGTTTTACCCTGCTGGTGCGATTCGCATACGCACCTGGTTTTTGCGGCGAGCCGGGAAGAGGAATTTGCAGATAAAATAAAAGGACTCAGCTATGCTGAAATTGCGGCAAAGGGAGGAGGCATATTAAATTCAGCCCGCAAGCTGGCGCTTGCTTCAGAAGATGAATTGTTTGACAAAGCATGGCTGCGCCTGCAGGAAGTAATAAAAACGGGCACAGGAGCGATAGAAATAAAAAGCGGCTACGGCCTGAGTACGGCTGATGAACTGAAGATGCTGCGGGTGATACAGCGTATCAAAAAAGAATCGCCTATACCTGTTAGAGCCACTTTTCTTGGCGCCCATACTTATCCTGCTGCTTTTAAAAATGATCATGAAGGGTATATCCGGCTGATAACGGATGAAATGCTGCCGGAAATCGAAGCAGGCGGGCTGGCTGATTATATTGATGTTTTTTGTGAAGAAGGGTTTTTCTCCGTGGCGGAAATGGAAACAATTTGCCGGGCAGGAATAGAGCGGGGCTTACGGCCTAAGCTTCATGTCAACCAGCTTAACGCTATCGGCGGTGTGCAAAAAGGGATAGCGCTTGGCGCCCTTTCACTGGATCACCTGGAGCAAATGAGGGAGGAAGATATTACACAGCTTGCTGCTTCTTCCACAATAGGGACATTGTTGCCGGGCGCCGCTTTTTTCCTGCGTATGAACTTTCAGCCGGCAAGAAAAATGATAGATGCCGGGTGCGCCATCGCCCTTGCCAGCGATTACAATCCCGGTTCCTGCCCATCGGGCAATATGAACCTGGTGGTATCGCTGGCCTGCATACAAATGAGGATGCTGCCGGAAGAGGCTATCAACGCTGCTACCATCAACGGGGCTGCGGCTATGGAACTGGAAAATGAAACAGGGAGCATAGCAGCAGGCAAAAGGGCAAACCTTATCTTTACCAGGCCCGTACCGTCCCTTTATTATTTGCCTTATGCGTTTGGAAGCAACCTGGTTGAGAAGGTAATGATAAATGGCAGGTGGATGTAGATATTTTGGGTAGCGGAGAATAAGAGTAGGTGATGAGTAGTGAGTGAGGAGTAATGAGTGGTGAAAACTGGCAGCTAACAGGTCATGGCTGCTATTGCTTTTTAATAGCACGCACTGTAAATTCTTAATAAGAAACGATTACATGAATCATTTCAAGCTGTATACGAAAGCAGATATCCTGTCGCTGACAAAACTCCGCAGGTTTGAAACAAAGATCGGGGAGCGGCTGCAGCTACCCGATGGCGACCTGGCAGCTTCCGTTGCCCATACTGCAGCCCGCTATGTGCTGCTGGGCATTGCAGAAGATATAGGTGTAAAAGGCAACCTTGGCACTGGCGGGACCGATACGATGTGGGTTCCATTTTTGCAATCGTTTCTGAATATGCAAAGCAATGATTTCTTTGACGGGCAGGAAGTGATGCTGGCAGGGCATTTTGATTTTGGCGACCTGGAATACCTGATTGATACCACTGCTAAAAACGAAGAAGAGCGGATTGGCGCTTACCGTCATGCGGTGAATACAATAGATGATGAAGTGGAAGAAGTAACCAGGATGATAACTGCCGCCGGAAAAATACCACTGGTAGTGGGAGGGGGACACAACAATGCTTACCCGCTGCTGAAAGGCGCTGCCAAAGGCTGGCACAAGACCGGGAAAATTCCGCTGGCGCAAATTAACTGTATCAACCTGGATGCACATGCCGATTACCGCCCTATAGAAGGACGGCACAGCGGCAATGCATTCCGCTATGCGGAAGAAGACGGCTACCTCCAAAAGTATTGTGTGATCGGCCTGCATGAAAATTACCTGCCGCAAAATGTATGGGTGGATATGGTCAATAACCCGTTCATAGACTGCATCACCTTCGAAGATATTTTTGTGCACGAAAAGCGAAGCTTTATGCAGGCTGTGGCCCATGCCACCGGGTTTACCGAAGATACCATGACAGGTATTGAACTGGATATGGATAGCATAGCGCAGGCACTGAGCAGCGCTGTTTCCCCTATCGGTATTTCCCCGGTGCAGGCACGCCAGTATGTGTCATTTGCTGCTGCTGATGCCAAGTCTGCTTACCTGCATATTTGCGAAGGGGCCACCCGCTTATCGGACGGGCGCACTTCACCGGCTAATGCCAAACTCATCGCCTGTTTAATCAGTGATTTTGTAAAAGCAGCGGCGCTGCAATAAAAAAAATGACTGCCGTATAAAAGGGCAGCCATTTTTACAGACAAAAAATAAAACTTCTTATTCGCCGGCTACAGGTGACAGGTACTGGGTGAAAGAATAGCCTTCTTCCCCGTCCTTTGTTCTGATTACCCACCACTGGTCATTTTCCTTGCGTACCAGTGTGACTATTTCGCCGCGGGCGGCTTTGCCCACTACGGGAAAATCAGTGCCCGCACCGGAGCGGATATTCAGGTTGCTGTGTGCCGTGATTATCTTCAGCAGGCTGCCTTCTTCCACACCGGCCAGGCTGTTGATGGTCAGCATCAGGTCGCCGGAAGTATAGTCAGGGTCTATTTTTTCATAGATATCCCACAACTGCTGCTTGGTGGCGCCATCAGCATCACCTTCTACATACAGCACACCATCCTGCTCCCGTACCTGCAGGTTTTGTACACCGGCCGTTGTGGCGGCGTCTACCAGCTCTTTATATTTATCTTGCAATGCCATTGTATACCTCCTTATTTTTTAATCAGGTCTTTTGAATCAATAGATTTCAGCCCGGCAGATTTCAGGGCGTTCAGGCTCATCATGAGCGTTTGCAGGCGATCCCTTTTTATTTCGCCTGTCAGCTTCAGCACCTGGTCGGTTACGGTGCCCTTTACGGTCGGGTAATCTTTCAGCGCATCGGCTACAGCCTGGGATAACGCATCTGCATCTGCTACTGGCGGTACCGGTGGCGGCGGGGGC
>DAOLFO010000170.1:0-6884 GCA_035326305.1 Chitinophagaceae bacterium | reverse complement strand
TGCTCAAAGAAGTGAGGGAAACGATTAAGGTGAGGATGGTGTATTGAGTAAATATTTTCTGTTTTACAAAAGCCCTTTTCCTTTGCATTTACTGCAGGGATAAAAATCTTTTACTAAATACGTTCTCTCCACCTTTTCGCCATAATACTTGCTGTTGCGATCTGTTTCATACCCGGTGGTTGTTTTATAATAGTTTCTCTGCTTTCCATCACCACTGCCGTTACAACCGGCACAAATGCTGCCTGATTTATACGAGTGGCGCATGGTAGATCGCTGGGCCCCTGCAATGCCTTTGATCGTGGTGATCATGCTGTGCAGCACATTGTGCCGCCGCCCGCCTTTGGAAAAATAGCTAACTATGCCGGTAAATTTCCGGGTCTGCCAGTTATAATCAGTGATGTAATAAGTATAGTCAATGCCATCGTTTTTATAAGTATATACAGCGCCGATAAGGCCGGCATTATAACCGTCCAGGTCTGAGTTATACTGGTGTGTTTGCCCGTTGCTGGTTGTTTTGGCTGTAGCCGGGTTACCGGTTTTTTCTTTTTCCCGTTGCTGCTGCAGTGCCAGCTCTTTTGCTTTGCGTTCTGCATCTTCTTTTTTTTGCCGTTCGTCCCTTTCTTTTCGCCAGGCCATTGTTTCCCGGTATGTACGTCCAAACCAGGCAGCCAGTTCCTGCCTGGTTATTCCTATCCTGTCGTTGTTTTTAATATTGCTGATTTCTGCTGCAGCAAATTTCAGCGAATCTCCATTGTATTTATCGTAAGGGAAGCTATTATAGGTGGCATTGTTGATACGGGCATCGCAACTGCCTTCTTTCCCCGGCGGGGGACAGGCACGGAAAAAGCCATCGGGAGAAGAATAATTATATTTCAATGAAGTGCCGCTTAGGGACTTGCTGATAAAATTTCCCGTGATTATACTGCCACTATACATATTAGCAGCATGATAAACGCCAAACCCGTGGAGGGCAAGCATTTTGAAGTTGCCGGTACTTTTTGAATCACTGTAGCGGTTATGAAAACCTTCACCGGATGAGCCGGTGCCTTTATACAGGATACCTGCTGAAAATTCGCCGCGGGTAAAAAGACCGGAACCGCAATAATGATCGTACCCTGTATAATTATCCCTGTCCGGTCCGTCCACGTATACGAAGTGGCCATTCCCTTCAGGAATATTGCCCGGCGCCTTTCCGTAAAAAAGGAACAGGTCGGCATTTTTCTTATACACAAAAAGGATATTATCGCCTGCCTTGCTGCTATAGCCTTCAAACTTTGTGTTCATAAAGGAAATAGCCTTTTTTGAAAAAGATTTGCGGGGATTGTCTGCCAGCTTTGCTGTAATACCTGTATGATAAGTTTGTATCAGGGTATCGCTGTTCCATAGGCCGTCTGTAGTTTCTCCGTTTGCTTTTATCAGCATACCATAGCCCTGCTTTTTCCCGTCAAACAGAAACCCGGTATACTGATCCCCGTTGCGGTAACGGACATTTCCCAAAAGAAAAATAGAAAAGCCATAAGGCTTTTTATATTTATCCTTCTCTACCAGGTGCTTTATACCAGTGACGGAAAGCACCGGGTTGCCGGCTTCATAGCTTTCAGTAACAAACAACTCTTCTGGTGCAACAGCTTTAGGCTGACCCGCACCGGTATTGACAAAAAATAAACAGGATAGTGTGATGAACAGGAGTTGTTTCATGATATAAAAATAGCCTTGCCTGTATCCGGGTGCAATACCCAATAAGAAGTATTGTAAAGCATTGACTCTTAGCTGCCCTGCTTTATTAAACGGCAGAGCTTCTTTTATTAAAAATGTACTTAAATATAATTTCTTAAATTTTCAAAAAATATTGAAAATAATGTAACTTTGCCCTGAATTAATCAGCAGCTCATGAAAATTGTAATAGTAGGGGCGGGATTTGGGGGCCTCAGGCTGGCCCGCAAACTGAATAACAGGCCCGGATTTGAAGTAGTGCTTGTAGATAAATGTAATTATCACCAGTTTCAGCCGTTATTTTACCAGGTGGCCACTGCCGGGCTGGATGCGAGTAATATTTCCTTTCCATTGCGCAAAGTATTTCAGAAAAGTAAAAATGTACGGGTTCGCCTTGCCGAACTATTGGAGATAAAAGCAGCCGAAAATAAAATAGTCACATCGGCAGAAGAGATCAGCTACGATGCCCTGGTGCTGGCCACAGGGGCCGATACCAACTTCTTTGGCAACCAGCAGTTGGAGCAGCACGCATTTCCCATGAAATCAAGTGTGGAAGCCATACAACTCCGGCATAAGCTGCTGGAGAATCTTGAATCTGCTATTGTAACGGATGATGCGGAAGAAGTGCAGCGAAAAATGAATATCGTGGTGGTGGGTGGCGGGCCCACCGGAGTGGAAGTATCGGGAGCGCTTTCGGAAATGAAAAAGCATATTCTGCCTAAAGATTATCCTGAGCTGGATTTTTCTAGGATGAACATTTTCCTGCTCGAAGGATCGCCCAAAACACTGGCGGCCATGAGCGAAAAATCAGCGAAGGAATCGCAGCAGTACCTGGAAAAAATGGGTGTGACGGTGATGACAGGTACAATGGTAAAAGACTATGATGGAAAAGATGTGCTGTTGAACAGTGGTGAAAAAATTCCTTCGTCGTTAGTTATATGGGCAGCAGGTATAAAAGGTAATGTACCCGGCGGAGTGGATAAGGATATGATAGTAAGAGGAAACCGTATCCGTACTGACCGCCGGTGCCGGGTAATGGGCAGCAACAATATTTATGCTATCGGTGACCTGGCCTGTATGGAAACCCTCAAATATCCTAATGGCCATCCGCAGGTGGCGCCGGTGGCCATGCAGCAGGCGGTTATGCTTGCTCAGAATTTTATCCGTATGGAGCGTAAGTCAAATGACCTGTATGAATTTGAATACCGCGATAAAGGATCTATGGCTACTGTGGGCAGGAATAAAGCGGTAGTGGATATTCCTAAGCCCCGGTTGCATTTCAAAGGCTGGTTTGCGTGGATCATCTGGATGAGCCTGCACCTGATGATGATACTGGGTGTAAAAAACAGGTTCTTTGTATTTAACCACTGGCTGTACAAATATTTCACGTATGATCAGAATCTGCGGCTCATCTTTAAAGGTATAGAGGGGCGGGACAGGAGTTAGCGCTGTATCTTCTTCAGCACCTTCTTTGCCCTGGAGCGGAAGGCTGGGGTTTCCCGGCTCCATTGCTCGTTAATAATGACATACAGCTCTCTGCCTATTTCGGGATAGTCGTCCAGCATATTTTCCAGTATGCTTAAAGAAAATGCTTTTATGGCCGCCTTTTCAGCAGGCGAAGTGATGTAGCGGAAGCAGCGATCCATCAGCATACCTTTCTGCCGGGCAGGTATATGCAGGTACTGCAGCAGCCGGAGTGTATTACGCTTCACGGCATCGTGCAGTTTCTCCTGTTCAAGGTTTTTTATTAATGCAGGTAAATGTTTTTTAATAAGGCCGGGTTGCTCCTGTGCCACATAGCTCAGGGGCCATGCGGCACGCTGTATTACTTTATAATCGCTGTCTTTCAGCAAAAGCTGCACCAGTTGATCAAGCCGCTGCTGTGAAGCGCCAATCCACCGGATGATGTGCCGTGTATTTTCTTTACTATGCTCCTGTAAAAGCTGTTGGCGCAAGTCCATTTGCAGGTCGTTCTTTCACGGAAAGGTACAATAAACGGGGTTTATGTTTTCCTTATCAGGCTCTTTATTCCACTATGTGTCACTTTGCCGGAGTACAGCCTTTAACGAAGTGAGCATGACAGGCAGCAATGCTTTTTGCCACATATTTTTGTTATTGCCGGGAAAATGAGTTGAACTATAATTGTTCCTTTATCTTCAGCAGCACATCTGTTGCTATCATTTGCTGCGCTACCTCTATCATTTTGTGAAAGGCTTTAGCTTTTGATATACCATGCCCGATAATGACCGGTTTGCTTACGCCCAATACGGGAGTGCCGCCATAATCTTCAAAGTTGAAACGCTCCAGGTAAGGGTTGTCCATATTTTTCCGCTGCGCAATTTCATACAGCGATTCGGCCAGCTTCAGTATGATATTGCCGGTAAAGCCCTCGCATACCATTACGTCTGCTTTGTCCATCAGCACATCCCGCCCTTCTATATTTCCAATAAAATGAATATGGTTGTTTTCTTTCAGCAGCGGGTAGGTGGCCTGGGCCAGCAGGTTGCCTTTCCCTTCTTCTTCGCCTACATTGAGCAGCCCCACTTTGGGGTTGTCAATTCCCAGCATTTCACGGGCATATACAGCGCCCATGGTGGCAAACTGGTTGAGCTGCTCCGGCTTGCAGTCGGCATTGAGCCCCACATCCAGCAACAGGCCGGTGCCGCCATTTTCTTTAGGTATGATGGTGGAGATAGTGGGCCGCAGTACCCCTTCAATGGCTTTGATGCTGAAAAGGGCGCCTACCAGCATGGCTCCTGTATTGCCTGCGCTGATAAAGGCATCAGTTTTTCCCTGCGCCAGCAGGTGAAAGCCGATGGCGATAGAGGATTGCTGCTTTTCCTTCAGCGCTTTGGTCGGATGCTCATGCATATCTATCACCTGCGGGGCATGTACTGTCTGTACCGGTGCATTTGCCAGGCCGTGGCCGGCAAGGAGAGGGGCCAGCCGGCCTTCGTCTCCTATCAGGCAAAGCTGCACATTGCTGTCCGCCTGCCCGGCAAGGAACTCCGCCACACCTTTTACTGCTTCCAGCGGGGCAAAGTCGCCCCCCATCATATCAATACCTATAGTCATTCGTGCTGTAAAATAAGGATTCTAAAAATACAAATTCCAAACCCCACCAGGTACTTATTCCCTGACGGATTTTGGAATTCACTATTATACCTGGCGTTTTTTGCGCCAGCAGTTAGAGCCCGTTATTTTTTTACAGGCGATATTTCAGCTACTACTTTTCCCTTGTAGTACAGCTTGCCTTCGCTTACATGCGCCCGGTGGCGTACATGTATTTCACCCGTGGTGCTGTCGGTGCTCAGCGTGGCAGCCGTAGCTTTATAGTGTGTCCTGCGCTTGGCGCTTCTTTGCTGACTGTGTCGGCGTTTGGGATTTGGCATAACTCAACAATTAAATCAGTATATATTTAGTTTTCTTTATCCAGGTTTTTAAACTTTTCCAATCCTTTCCAGATTGGGTTTTCCTGCTTTTGCTCTTCTTCAGGAGCTTCCAGCTTTTTCAATACATCCAGTGCGGCAGGGTTGCAGTCTGATCCATCTTCTTTATTGCCGCATACTTTCTGTACAGGTATGCTCAGGTTGATAAACTCATAGATCCAGTTGGCCACATCTATATGGCTTTCGCCGCGGCCTATGTAGTATACATCGGGATCGTCTTCCTGGTCATTCATCAGTTCCGGCTCCTCTACCATTTTCACCACGATGTTAAATTCATCCCAGAGGTTAACGGTAAGCGGGTTTCCGCAGCGGTCGCAGGAAGATTCCAGGCTGCCGCCTATTTCAAATTTCAGCAACATAAAGGCGGTTTTTTTATCAAGCAGGAGCCTGATATCGGCCTGGCAGTTGCTAAAATCCTGCTGCTGGTATGCATCAAAGAACTTATCAGCTATCCGGTAGTTATATTCATGGATTCCGGGCTTCAGACCAACAAATGCTATTTCAAATTCTCGCCGGTGCCCCATGCGCTAAAATTTAAGCCATAAAAATCGGGATGCAAAGGTAAGGGAATTTTGCGGAAGATTTATAAAGGATATGCTGATTAATTTTGAGCGTTTCCCTTAATTTAAGGCTTTGATTTTGAATATGTTTAAAATGAACCTGTTGCGGCGCATTACTTCCCGCCTCTTTGCAAGGCTGATGAAAAGCTGGAGCTGGGTATTGCTGATTATGCTGGCCATTCTTATAAAATGGGCTTCCTGGTACCCGCTCTGGGTAGAGGAAAATTATACCTATGGCATTTACCGCTACATCGCACTTACCCAGCGCTTTCTTTTTGGGTGGGTGCCTTTCAGTATTGGCGATATTTTTTATGCTTTCCTGCTGCTGATCATTGTTTATAAAACGGCTCAGTTTATCAGGGCACTGGTGCGGCGCAGGGTCACCCGCAGCTACCTGGTGGCAGGCCTGCAACAGATCATTTTTTTCTTTTTGCTCATTTATGTCTTGTTCAACCTGCTGTGGGGACTCAACTATAACCGGCGGGGGGTGGCCAGCCAACTGCAGATGGTAGTGCAGCCTTACAGTACCGGTGAACTGGATTCGCTGGTGGCAGTGCTGCAGGAGCGGCTGAATGAGTATGCTGCTAAAACAGACGAGGCGCAGCGTAAGAAACTAAATAAAAAGAAAACCCTTTTTTCCGAAAGCGCTAAAGCATACCAGTATGCATCGGCAAAGTATCCCTTCTTATATTACAGCATCCCTTCCGTAAAGCCGTCGCTGTTCAGCTATGCAGGCAACTATCTTGGCTTCCAGGGGTACTACAATCCTTTTTCGGGAGAAGCGCAGGTCAATACCACCATACCTTCTTTTCTTGAGCCATTTGTGACGGCGCATGAAATAGCGCACCAGTTAGGCTATGGCAAAGAGAATGAAGCAAACTTCGTCGCTTTTTTAGCCTGTAAGGAATACCCTTCTGATGCCTTCCGCTATTCGTTGTATTTTGACATGTTCAATTATGCATTTAGCGAAGCGGCCCGGCGGGATACGGCCAAAGCACGCCGGGTAAGCGGACAACTGCATCCTCAGGTAAAGCGGGATATAGCAGCTTACCGCCGGTTTTTGCAAATGCATAAAAATCCGGTGGAGCAGGTTGTGATGTGGGGTTACGGACATTATTTAAAAGCCAATAACCAGCCTGCCGGAAAGAATACATACAATGAG
>DAOLFO010000169.1:0-6948 GCA_035326305.1 Chitinophagaceae bacterium | reverse complement strand
TGACCGAGCTGCTGACTAACTATGGAGAAATTATGTCCATCTGGTTTGACGGGCATTGGGATCAAACAAACCCGGAAGGGCATGCAGACCGCAGCTCCCGTATTGACTGGAAGTACGATGAAATATACGGGCTGATACACCGCCTGCAGCCACAATGCCTGATTGGCAACAATCATCATCTCACCCCGCTGCCGGGCGAAGACTTCCAGATGTTTGAGCGGGATTTGCCGGGAGAAAATAAATCGGGCCTCAGCTATCAGCAGGCTTCAGATGAACTGCCTTTGGAAACCTGCGAGACCATCAATGGTTCATGGGGATACAATATCACCGACCGCAAATACAAAACCGTAGCGCAGGTAATACAGTTGCTGGCAGGCGCTGCCGGGCGCAATGCTAACCTGCTGCTCAATGTAGGCCCCATGCCGACCGGCGCCATACAGCCGGAGTTTACTGATACGCTGGCAGCAGCTGGTCAATGGCTGCAGCAATACGGGGAAAGCATATACGGCACCAGGGGAGGGCCCCTGAAGCCGCAGCCCTGGGGCGTGACCACGCAAAAGGATAAAAAAGTGTACCTGCACCTGTTTTCATTACCGGCAGCGGGAAGCATCACTATACCGGCAGGCAATCAAAAAGTAAAATCATTGACGCTGCTTCATAATAATACAGCGGTAAAGTATAAGCAAAATAAGGAAGAACTGATCGTATATACAGACGGGCTGTTGCCCGAAGGGCCGGATACTGTTATTGTACTGGAATGGAAGTAAAAGGGAAGCTAAATAGTACGGCATTAAATAACATACTACAACTTGTCATATATGTCAACAACACGCAGAAGATTTTTACAGCAAATGGGCGGCATGGCTGCCGGGGCTGCTATTTTACCGCTGGCCGGTGAATCGCTGTTTAGCGAAGCGGCTAAAAAACCTTTCTTTAAAATTTCGCTGGCGCAATGGTCCCTGCACAAAGAGCTGTTTGGCAAAAAGCTGGATAACCTTGATTTTCCTGCCAGGGCTAAAAATGATTTTGGCATCAGCATCGTGGAATACGTAAACCAGTTTTTTAAAGACAAAGCAAACGATACGGCTTATCTCAGCCAGTTGCTGCAGCGTTGCAGGGACAATGGTGTAAAAAACCACCTCATCATGTGCGATGGGGAAGGCAACCTGGGAGATACGGATGATGCAAAAAGAACGAAAGCCGTGGAGAATCATTACAAATGGGTGGATGCAGCTAAATACCTGGGCTGTGCCACCATACGTGTAAATGCAGGCGGCAATGGTACAAGAGAACAGGTGGCTGCGGCTGCGGTGGATGGATTGAGCAGGCTGGGTGAGTATGGGAAAAAAGCAGGCATCAATGTGATTGTGGAGAACCACGGCAGCTACTCCTCTGACGGTAAATGGCTGAGCAGCGTGATGAAGCAGGTAAATATGAAAAATGTAGGGACACTCCCTGACCTGGGCAATTTCTGCATCAGGCGTGGGAAAGATGGATGCGAAGAAAGCTATGACCGGTATGTTGGCACGGCAGAGCTAATGCCCTTTGCCAAAGGTGTAAGCGCTAAAACAAATGATTTTGATGAAAGCGGCAACTGTGTGGAAACGGACTATGTGAAAATGATGAAGATTATTAAAGCAGCCAAATTCAAAGGCTATATCGGTATTGAATACGAAGGGAGTAAGCACAGCGAAGAAGAAGGAATACGTAAAACAAAGGCATTACTGGAGAAAGTAGCGGGTATGGTGGGGTAGGTTGAGATTGAGGTTAAGGTTGAGTTTGTAAAGCAGATGAACTTTAAACCTTAGACTTTAAATATATTAAACTTCTCAGTTAAAAAACACCTCATCTGTAAACAACCATCCCTTGTCCCCCTTCCCGGGGTGCCAGGCCGGCAGGCGGCTGACCGGGTGGCCAATAATTTTTATATAGCTGACAGAAACAGGTGTGAAACGGCACTCTACACCTTCCATATAGGGAGCTGCTGATTTTCCCGGTTGCTTTGGAATAACTTTTCCCAGCAGCTTTAGATGCCCGGCATCATCACCACCCCATACTTCCACCGCCTGCGGCGGCATGATATAGCTGCCAATATCTGTCAGTACACTCAGGCTTACGCTGCTGATGGTGACAGGCTTATTAAAATAAAAGCCTGTTTCCATTTTTGTATGGCGCCAGGCCAGCCAGCTACCGTTGCGGAAGTTCAGTTCCCCCTTTTGCCGGTCGGTTAAAGCAGCGGCCTTACCGCTATATGCCGGATCAGGTTGTGTGATGAGGGAGGCGCTGTCAGGGGAATACCTGGCCTGGAAGAAGCTTTTGCTGACGGTATTGCTGCTATGCCATCCCGGCTTAAAGGCTTTTGCGTTTACTGTAATATTTCCTTCAACACTGGTATTCCCGTTATACAAAGGCGATAGTATGCTATCAGGCTCACTGCCATCCAGCGTATAGCGTATCTGTGTCTGCTGTATGTAATGCTTAATTTTTAAATCCGTTTTTCCTGTGATGATCAGCTCTTCATTAAGTATTACCGGATCAGATAACTTAAGCATAGTGGTATCACCGGGATAGCCGGTTTCAATAATTAAACCACTTTTCTTTTTTTGCAGATCAGCAATTGCGTTTGCGGCAGATGGTATATTCCACAAATAAATCTTTTTTAAACCTGGTATAATGGTCAGCGACGGCAAATCGCCGGCTGATAAAGGGGCGCCTGACAGCGATAGCGTGTGCAGGTGCTTCAGTTTTTGTAAATGCTGAAAACCTGTTCCGGTCACTTTTGTAAAATTCAGGTACAGCTTCCGCAGGTTTTCCATACCGCTGATCAATGCCAGGTCTTTATCTTCTACTGGCATGCGGGAAAGATCCAGCGAAATAATCTGGTTTTTAATATCGCTTAGTTCTTTTAACTGTTCGGGTTTAAAAAGCTGGCTGTTGAAAAACTGCACATGCAGGGTCGGCGATTGCAGGGCGTCTTCTGTTACCACCCTGTTTTCTGTGTTTAAGCGCTGGACGGTAGCAGCGTCTGCCGCTGCAAAATCATATTTTTCGGTATCATCATTGCCCAGTACAGCAGCAGCCAGTATACGCAGGGTATCACCGGGCGGCAGCGAGGAAACCTGCAGCCTGAAGTCAGATCCTTTTTTTATCCAGGCGGTAAGAACGGAAATCTCTGAATCCGTGAGCTGTATTTTCCCGGCAGGGGGCATGTGATCTTCATCTTCTTCCGGCAGATGGATGCGGCGGAGCATTAGCCCGAGATCGGCTGCTGCTGTATCCCATAGCGGGCCGTTCTTGCCGCCTTTCAACAGCAGCGCTTCTGTTTCCATAATCAGTTCACCTTTCGCTTTCTTTTCATTATGGCATGACATACATTTTCCTTCCAGTATGGGTTTTACCAGGTGGGTATAAACATTTGCTTCTTCTAAGCTCACGGCAGGCACTTTCTTTTTCTCTGCCAGCGGGGCCAGCAAAAAACCTTCACCATGTGTGATGGAAGCGCCTTCATGCCCCGCAATAGTTACTAACGCAGTGCCCGCTAAGGCTGTCAATAAAGAAACTGCTTTTCTCTGACCCGTACGACCGGAAAGATAGTACCACGCACAGACAAAGAAGGAAACAGCGGCCCCGCTCCATTTATGCCAGCGCAGGGCTTCTCCATCATAGCCGGCTTCGAGAGAAAGAAACAACCCCATGATAGCAGTGAGCGCACTGGTGAAGGCAGCAAGTAAGAGTACGCTTCGCTGAATGACAGGATTTGTTTTTTCCGGCATAGCCGGTAATATAAAAAGCAGCAGCAGGTACAGTACTATCAATACTATGGGGAAATGCAGCAGCAGCGGGTGCATGCGCCCGCCTACCTGCAGCCAGGCCGGGATAACCAGCCCTGATTCAAAAAGCAGGAAAAATGCAAGGAGCAGGTTAAGAACAATCGTGATGGTAAAAACAATATGGTGCCAGCGCTGCATGAAGTTAATATACTTTTATTTCGTCAATAAAAAGCCAGGCCCTGCTGCCTTTCCCCGCATGCCAGGCGGGAATTTGCTGCAGGGGTATGGCAGTAATCTTTAAGTGATCAACAGGCACGGCTATATCTAACGCAATAGTAAAGGGGACACATTGCCGTGGCGCTGCCGCTTCGTGAGTGAAAGTTTTTTTCCCTGCAGGTATAAATGCTTTTTTCCCGTCATCATAATACCATACCAGTACCTGCTCCGGAAGAAATATCCAGCTATTCTCATCCTGGAGAAAATCAATTAATACCTGCTTTACTTTTTGCTTTTTATGCAGCCGGATGGTAAGCGCAGCCGTATCGCCAGTATAGCCCAGCCACTGACCATTCCGGAAATCAGGCATGCCGCCTTTGTTATCCATTAAAATGGCAGGGGCGCTTTGCGCATATACTTCATGCGGCCTGCTATAAGCGATTTGCCTGGCTGCAATCCCTTCTTTTATAAAGGAAGCCTTTACCGTTTCCGATGGAAGGAAACCGGCTCCGGCACTTATTACCTTCAGCACTGTATTTTTATTTATCACAAGCGGCTCCTTATATACAGGACTGTTATTGCCCGGCTCACTGCCGTCTGTGGTATAATGGATGCTGGCGCCGGGCTGGCTGAATTCCATCCGTATGGTGATACTGTCTTTGAAAAAAGCGGAAGAGTATATCAGCCGCGGCGGTGCAAGCTGAAACGGCTGTGCGTAGCAGGATGCTGTAAGATGTATCAGGAGCAGCAGCAGGATTTTCCTCATACAGGTAGCAGTTTATAAGGATATGCCTGCCCGGAGTTCCATTGCGCTATATACATGTTTTCCTCATCGTCAATGCATACGTCATGGGGGTATTTAAACACTTTGATGGTTTGGTATAGTTCGCCGGGGATATTATTAGTGTAATCAGGAAGGTTGCCGCCAATATTGGATATCACCCGGTAGTTTTTATCAAGTATCAGCACAAAGCCGGATTGCAGGTCTATCCGCGACTGTGACTGCAGCACGGCAGTATAGAGGTAGTCACCTTTGATAACCGGGCGGCACACCCAGGCCCCCGGCAGCGAAATGGTATTGATATATTTTCCGTCAAAAGTGTATCGCTTAAATGCATTTTGTATCCGCGAGCTGACTACGAGGCAGGGATTATCCTTATCCCTGTTGTCTATGCAGATGCCGTGTGCGTTTGACAAATGCTTTGGCTCATTGCCCCTGCCCCCGAAATGCCGGATATATTTTCCCCTGCTGTCATACTGGATGATAAAATCTTTTCCATAACCATCAGCCACATAAATATCCCCGTTGGGAGCAATAGCTGTTTCTGTAGGAATGTACTCTTCCGCATTTGCATAAGCGCCGGTCTCCACCGGATAATTCAGCGTAAGCAGCACATTTCCCTTCAGATCGGTTTTGATGACCTGGTGACGGTTGTTATCGCAAATAAATAAAACATCCCGGCCGTTTTCATTGAATAAGGTGAGCCCGTGTGCGCCCGGATATTCATGCCCCCAGGTTTCCAGCAGTTTGCCGTTTTTATCATAGATAAGCACATTGTTTTTTGTTTCATTTGTCAGCAGGATGATGCGGCCATTACTGTCCTGTACCATTTCATGGCAATCGTTTACCGGGTTGGCATGAGCATTTGCCTGGCTCCATTGTGTCTGTATGCGGTATCGTTTATTATTATGCCCCAGGATGATATCGTCCGGCGCCAGCTTTTTCAGGATGGCAGGGGCGCACCACAGGGAAGCGGCGAGAGAGGTTTGTTGTATGAAGTGGCGGCGGTTCATTTATGGTAATCTGGCAATTTATTAATGAATGGTGTACGGCATAGCGAATTACGAATTTTGATTTAAGATTTACGAATAGTGTGCTGGCTGTTGATCGTTGACCGTCATCCCCTTTCATCCGCTTGTCATGCCGACGCAGGAGGCATCTGAGAGGCAGTCAGGATGTACAATGTACGGCGCAGCAATTGCCGGTTCACGATTTGCCATAAATTATAAGCCGCTTTAGCGCCCCAACCTCAAACTTCAAACCTTAAACCTCTTAAACTTCTTGAACCTCCTGCTTCCTCACGCAACAATCCCCTTCACTACTTCTCCTGCCACATCCGTCAGCCGGTAGCGGCGCCCCAGGTGCTTATAGGTGAGCTGCTCATGATGCAGCCCCATCAGGTGCAGCACTGTTGCATGAAAATCGTTGACATGTACCGGGTCTTTCACAATATTATAGCCAAAATCATCTGTTTCGCCATATACGCCCGGTTTAATGCCGCCACCTGCCATCCAGATGGTAAAGCAGCGGGGATGATGGTCACGCCCATAGTTTTCGCGGGTGAGCGGTCCCTGGCAATAGTTGGTGCGGCCAAATTCTCCACCCCATATCACAAGTGTTTCATCCAGCAGGCCGCGTTGTTTCAGATCAGTGATGAGCGCAGCAGATGCCCGGTCAGTGTCCGTACATTGTCCTTTTATTTCATCCGGCAGGTTATTATGCCCGTCCCATCCCTGGTGGTAAAGTTGCACAAAGCGTACACCGTTTTCCGACAGCTTGCGTGCCAGCAGGCAATTGGCAGCATAGGTGCCCGGTGTTAAACAATCAGGGCCATACAGTTTGATAATATCTTCGGGTTCTTTGCTCAGGTCTGTTACGTCCGGCACGGCTGTTTGCATGCGATAAGCCATTTCATACTGCTGCACTTTGGCATGTATTTCCGGGTCGCCCATTTCCTTGTAGGATGCTTCATTCAGTAATGCGAGATTATCCAGCATTTTCCTGCGCTCTTCTTTGGATATGCTTCCAGGGTTATTCAGGTATAGTACAGGACTATCGCCGCTGCTGAATTGTACGCCCTGGTGCACGGAATCGAGAAAGCCGTTTGTCCATAATTTGGAATACACACCCTGCCCGTTCCCTTTTCCTTTTGACAGCAAAACACAAAAGGCCGGAAGATTT
>DAOLFO010000168.1:0-6971 GCA_035326305.1 Chitinophagaceae bacterium | reverse complement strand
GAAGAAGCCACCGGTATTTCCACCAGGTGCTGGCCGCTCAGCGCAGCCGAAGGGTCGCTGTTGTTGAAAAGAGCATTGACACCCACCCCGATAAAAACGATCAGCAGGGGTGCCGGAACAAAGCGGATAAACCCTTTTTTGCCACCCACTATTTTTTCCCATAAAAAATGGAAAGCCAGGCAGGCGATACCTATGATGATCGCCACTTTGTTGATATTCCCAAATGCCAGCACAAAATTGGAAAAGATATTGCCTTTGTCCTGCACTACAGCTTCATCTGTTTCAAAATGCGTATCATCACCCAGCAGGTGCGGAAACTGGTTTAAGATAAGGATAAGGCCAATAGCGGCCAGCATTCCTTTGATGACGCTGTTGGGCACATAATCGCCAATAATGCCCAGCTTCAGGATACCCAGTATAAACTGGATAAGGCCACTCAATACAACCGCTACCAGGAATACCTGGTATTTTTCTTCCGGCGATATGCCCGGCATAATAGCAATAGCTGCAGCCACAATAGCAGTAAGCCCTGCAGCGGGCCCGCTCACGCTCAGGTGTGAGCGGCTGGCAAGGCCTACTACAATGCCTCCCACTATACCGGCTATGATGCCGCTGAACAATGGTGCATTGGATGCAAGGGCCACACCGAGGCACAGGGGCAGGGCCACCAGGAATACAACAATAGATGATGGAAAATCGTTTGGAAAGCTCTTAATATAATCTTTTGCACGGGGGCGGGGCGCCATATCTGTATTTATTTAGTGTGTGTTGTCAATATGTTGTTTCTGTTCACTGCCTCATTAATACGCTTACGCCGTTGTCAGGGCGTCTTCTTTTTTTTCCTGGCCGGCAAACATTTTTTTGATGAAACTCACTTTGCCGGTTTCAATATTGTACAGGCCGCCTGCTATACCGATTTTCCCCTCTGAATAAAGGGAATGAATGATGCTGCTGCGCTCCAGTATCTCATCCATACTGTTGAGCACATTGGCCTGCGCCACTACTTCCACATATTCTTCCGGGCTGATTTGATTTTTAGCAGCGCTGGTTTTTTCGATGGCAGGATTTACCTTCTCCAGCAGCCCTGTGAGCTTGCCCAGCTCCACATTATCACAAGCTCCCCTGATAGCACCACAGCGGCTATGGCCCAGCACCACCACCAGCTTGGAGCCGGCTACCTGGCAGGCATACTCCATACTGCCGATAATATCATCATTTACCACGTTGCCGGCTATGCGTATACTGAAAATATCGCCTATGCCCTGGTCAAAAATGAGCTCTACCGCTGTACGGCTGTCCATACAGCTCAGCACTACGGCAAAGGGGTACTGGCCGGCAGCCGTTTCATTCATTTGTTCCAGCAGGTTACGGTTTACTTTAAGATTATTTACAAAGCGCTGGTTGCCCTCTTTCAATACTTCATAGGCATCGGCTGGTGTCAGGTTTTGCTGAAAGTCTTTCGTGTGTGTTCTCATCTGTTGTATTATTTGTTTTGTGACTGAGTTAAATAATTATCCGGATCATAGCCAGCCACCCGGTGGCTAAGCCTGCACAGCATACCGCCATGCAAACAATAGCAAGTGAGATTTTTTTCTCTGAAAGAAAATTGTCAGTAATCACTAAGACATAAAGAAACTACCGGGCGGCAATGGCTTCATTGCTGCTTCCCGAAAACGGGAGATCAGGCCCGGTTGGGCGGAGGGCAAAGCATTTCTCCGTGAAATGCCACATATTCTGCCGGGGCATGGCAGCGCTTATGGGCGGATATCAGCTCCGCCATGTGAAAAAGATCGCTATGATCATCTGTATGATACTCTTCAAAGATAGAGCCCGAAGGGGCTTTTTCTTCTGTATTATTTCCAAAGGGGTTGCAGGGGTTATCTTCATCCCCTGTGCTCATATCAGCAGGCTGATCATGGATTAAGCCTGTTTCAACCTGCGATAGCTGCTGGGCGGCATATACGATAGGCATGCTGACGGTAAGCCAAAGCAGCGTCAGTATCATAAACATACTGCTCCATTTCTGAAGCATTTTATATGGTGTATGCCCTTTCATGCGTGTGCAAAAGTACTATAACAGGCAGAGAATAAAATGGTTTGGGTTTTAAATAATCTTAAAGTTCGGAAGATTTTTCGGGAAGTCTGCTATATTCTCCACGAATGGCATACCAGCCAAACAGGGAAAGCCCCGCGGCAATAGGGGCGAATATGGTAATGATAATAATCCATATCACCGGGTTATTGATATCCTTTTCGCCCTCTGTATCAATATATAGCACCGCTCCGTACACCAGCAGGGAAACAATGGCAGGCCCGGCCAGGAGCCATATAAATCCTAATAATTTTTTAAGTGTTGTCATAAAAAATATTTTATACAAACAATTGTTTGTCTTCAATCATTCACTGATTCATCCCTCTTATTTGACAAATAGATGACGCCTATCAACAGGCACAGCGCCGCTACCCCGATGGGATACCAGAGTCCCACCAGCGGATCGCCGGGGAAAGTAGTGCTGAGCAGCAGGCCGATAAAAGGCACCAGGCCACCAAACACACCATTGCCGATGTGATAAGGCAGGCTCATGGAGGTGTACCGGATGCGGGTAGGAAACATTTCCACTAAAAACGCAGCAATGGGTCCGTAAACCATCGTCACAAAAATGATCATGACCCATACCAGCATGACAAATTTCCAGTAAGCGGCCGAAGACAGTTCCACCTGGGTATATAACGGGTTTGCATCCGGGGCCAGGTCGGGTATAAGCTTATCGGAGCCATCACCACCCATGGCGCTTAGCGGCGGATACATCGTACCTGTAAAATAAACCGTATCAAACTTCTCCTGTATAAAAGCATTGCCCTGGTATTGGTAATGGTATTTTTCATGCACTACCTTGTCTATCCCATCCTCATTTAATAGCACGGTATCAGAAGCCAGTAACCGCAGGGAAAGCCCCTCTTCTTTTTTTACCCACTCTTTTACATTCGTATTTTCCAGGAAATAAGAAAAAATCGGGCGGTAAAGCAGCACACCCAGCAACATGCCCGCCATCATGATCCATTTCCGCCCCACTTTGTCGCTCAGCCAGCCAAACAGTACAAAGAACGGAGTGCCCAGGGCAATAGCCCATAGCATAATGGTACGGCTCTGCGCAAAATCCAGTTTGCAGGTAGTTTCTAAAAAGCTCTGCGCATAAAACTGGCCGGTATACCAGATAACTCCCTGCCCCATCACAGCGCCAAAGAGTGCCAGCAATACCATTTTGAGGTTCGCTTTTTTCTGAAAGCTTTCTTTTAACGGGTTAGCAGATGTTTTTCCTTCCGATTTCAATTTAGAAAACAAAGGCGACTCCGACATTTTTAAGCGGATATAAACAGACACGCCCACCAGTACAATGGATATCCAGAACGGGTAGCGCCAGCCGCCCCATTCCGCATTAAAGGCATCATCGCTCATATTGAGCTTTACCAGCATGATGACGCCGAGCGCCACAAACAATCCCAGGGTAGCCGTCGTTTGTATCCAGCTTGTATAAAAGCCGCGGCGGCGGGCAGGCGCATGCTCTGCTACATACGTGGCCGCTCCCCCGTATTCACCGCCCAGTGCCAGCCCCTGCAATAACCTTAATAATAAAACCAGCAATGGCGCTGCTATACCAATGCTTTTATAGCCGGGCACCAGGCCTATCAGGAATGTAGAGCCGCCCATAAGCACCAGCGTGAGCAAAAAAGTATATTTTCTTCCTATCAGATCGCCAAGGCGGCCAAATACCAGTGCACCAAACGGCCTTACAATAAACCCTGCCGCAAATATGGCAAGGGTGCTCAGCAGTGCGGCTGTATTATTTCCTTCGGGAAAAAACTGGGTGCTGATGGTTTTGGCCAGCATGCCGAAAATGTAAAAGTCGTACCACTCAATCATGGTACCCACAGAAGAAGCGGATATCACCTTCCAGATGCCGGATGCAGGCGCATCATTCGTTGGTTTCATGTATAGCTGATCGTTAAAAAAAATTAGCGCAACAGATTGCGCACTTAAAATACGAATAGATAATGATTATAATAGCTATTTAAAAAAAATTGTATTCGTACATTTAGCCTCCTAAAAAGAAAGATTGTCTATGTCATATCCTTACCAGCTCAAATCCTACGAAGCTTACCGGGAAGCTTACCGGCAAAGTGTGGAAAATCCGGAAGCCTTCTGGGCCGGTGTAGCCGAAAATTTTTACTGGCGCAGGAAATGGGATAAAGTGCTGGAGTGGGATTTTAAAGCCCCTAAAATAGAATGGTTCAGCGGTGCGAAGCTCAACATCACAGAAAACTGCTTAGACAGGCACCTGCCGCACATGGCCGATAAGCCGGCCATCATCTGGGAGCCAAACAACCCGGAAGAAAGGACAAGGGTGGTAACTTATGAACGTTTGCACAAGCGGGTTTGCCAGTTTGCCCAGGTATTGAAAAATAACGGGGTAAAAAAAGGCGACCGTGTATGCATCTATATGGGCATGGTGCCGGAGCTGGCCTATGCTGTGCTGGCCTGTGCCCGCATCGGCGCTATACACAGCGTAATCTTTGGCGGCTTCTCCGCACAAAGCATTGCCGACAGGCTGGAAGATGCCGGGGCTGAATATATTGTAACCTGCGATGGCGCCTACCGCGGCGGCAAAGACATTCCGCTGAAATCTGTAATTGACGATGCACTGATCGGCAATAAAACAGTAAAGCGGGTAATTGTATACACCCGTACCCGCACACCGGTGAGCATGATCAAAGGGCGTGATGTATGGTGGGAAGATGAGATGCAGGCTGTCACCGAATCATTTGAATCCACCAAAGAAATATTTGGCGAAGCCGAAGAAATGGATGCGGAAGACCCGTTGTTTATTTTATATACATCCGGCAGCACCGGCAAGCCGAAAGGAGTGGTGCATACCTGCGGCGGCTATATGGTATGGACCAATTACACGTTTGTCAATGCCTTTCAGTACCAGCCCGGGCAAATACATTTCTGCACGGCAGATATCGGCTGGATCACCGGGCACAGCTACATCGTGTACGGGCCGCTGAGCGCAGGGGCCACGTCTGTCATGTTTGAAGGAGTGCCCACCTGGCCTGATGCCGGCCGCTTCTGGGATATAGTGGATAAATATAAAATCAATATCCTTTATACTGCACCTACGGCTATACGCAGCCTGATGGGCTTTGGCCTTGATCCATTGAAAGGAAAAGATCTTTCTTCACTGAAAGTGCTGGGCACCGTAGGCGAACCCATTAATGAAGAAGCCTGGCACTGGTATGATGAGCATATCGGGAAAAAGAAATGCCCTGTCGTTGACACCTGGTGGCAAACAGAAACAGGCGGCACCCTGATCAGCAATATGGCGGGTGTAACACCAGCCAGGCCATCGTGGGCCACCTTGCCCATGCCGGGCGTGCAGCCGCTGCTGGTGGATGAAAATGGCAGTGAAGTCATCGCCAAAGATGAAGACGGCTTATATAAAGGCAATCTCTGTATCAAAGCGCCATGGCCAGGCATTCTCCGCACTACCTGGGGCGACCATGAGCGATGCCGCACGAATTATTTTGCCACTTACGATAATCTTTATTTCACAGGTGACGGTGCCCTGAAAGACGAAGAAGGCTTTTACCGCATCACCGGCCGGGTGGACGATGTGCTGAATGTAAGCGGCCACCGCATAGGCACCGCCGAAGTGGAAAATGCCATCAACATGCACGCCGGCGTGGTGGAGAGCGCCGTGGTGGGCTACCCGCATGATGTAAAGGGGCAGGGCATATATGCCTATGTTATTTACAGCGGAAAAAATTTAGAAGAAGACCTGGCTAAAAAAGATATACTGGCCACCGTGTCCCGCATCATCGGACCAATAGCCAAGCCGGACAAAATACAGTTTGTAACCGGGCTGCCCAAAACAAGGAGCGGCAAGATAATGCGGCGCATACTGCGTAAGATAGCAGAGGGTCAAACGGATAATTTAGGCGACACCTCTACCTTGCTGGACCCGGGAGTGGTGGATGAAATAAAAACCGGGAAGCTATAGCTTACTTTTAACAGGTTACCTGTTTTATTTGAAACACAGGAGGTGTATCAGGGCTTCTTGTATAGCTAACAGTAATGAACCATTAAGGAATTAAGGGACATTAAGACTTAGCTGTCCCTAACTTTTAATGATTTAAATAACCAGACTATAGCACCAAACTATCATGCAGTTGAAGTACACCAGGACTTAACTATCCTTAACTTCTTAATGGTTTAAAAAAATGAACCATTAAGGAATTAAGAGGCATTAAGACTTAGCTATCCATAACTTTTTAATGATTTAAATACTCAAGCTATAACACCAAACTATTATGAAGTTGAAGTATACCAGGGCTTAACTATCCTTAACTTCTTAATGGTTTAAAAAAAATGAACCATTAAGGAATTAAGGGGCATTAAGGATTAACTCTTTTGTATCTCTTATGGCTAACAACTATTAAATCCCTTTTACAGTTCTTTGCACCTTCTTTATATTTTCTTTGCGTAAATTAATAACTGCGGGGTACGCAAAGTTTTCACAGAGGGCCAAAGATAGCAGCTCACTTGTAAATCCCTCCTATCAGCACAAGACATTAGGTATTCATCTTATATGAATACAACAAGCTATTACAATTAAAATTTATATTTTTTGTTTACTCCTAAAATGGCATAAGCATATACCATTAACATTATCTTTTTTTATAAAAAATCATTAGCGGGACTTGCAAACAGCGCCGGTTTTACGCTACTTTTATTTTATAGTAATCAAACAGGCCTGACCATTGGCCTTCTTCTATGAAAACAAATCAGCCACCTCACTTTCGCTTTTCATCATGGTTTTTTAAAACCCCTGAGCATTTCTAAAGAAGCAGCCGGCTGTCAGCAGATGGCCGGCAGGGAAGCGTATATTACAGTGGCGGGTAAAAAAAAAAAA
>DAOLFO010000167.1:0-6980 GCA_035326305.1 Chitinophagaceae bacterium | reverse complement strand
TTTCGGATCGGCAAATACCACTACCTGTCCCTCTCCTGCCACGGTCACTTTTTTCCCATCAACAATAATAGCGGTGGACTCATCAATGCCGATGCCGGTGTGCTTTGGAAAGCGATACAGCAGGCTAAGCAACCTGTTGTACCGGCTACGGGCTATAAAGTGCTGATCAATAATCACCGACTTCAGCAGGCCAAGGCCCTTTGCCACTTCTGTGTTTTCTGCATATAGCCGGTAAGGAATGTTTTTTGATGAATCGGTAATCGTATTCTTTCCTGTAATCATCTGCTCACTCATCACAGCAGCTCCTGCGCTGGTGCCGGCAATGGTAGCCCCGTTGCGGTAGGCTTCATGTATTTTATCAAAAACAGGCGTATTCAATACAATGTTCATAAACCGGGTTTGCTGGCCGCCAGTAATATAGATCAGCTTAGCTTTTGCCAGTGAATCCAGCCGCTGTGCATTATTCACATCTGCTTTTGTAAAATCAAGGTTAACCACCGCATTGCTGCAAAGGCTGTCCACTGATCGTTTAAAATAATAAAAGGAAGTATCCTTCTCCCCGCTTGACATAGGTAATACGGCAATATAATCATGCCTGCCAAGCTGTGCGGTAGCAAGCATTTGCTTTGTCAGCTCCGCCGAACGGGTGCCTCCGCCAATAATAAAAAGCTTTCCCTTAACCTCAATCTTAGTCTTAACCTCAACCTTATCCTCCCCCTTAACCCCTCCGCCCTGCGAAAAACCCAGGCCTGTAAAAACAAGGGCAACTAATAAGGTAATCATTAAATTATTTCTCATGTGCCTCGTTTTGTATAAAAATAATTCATTTGCCTGTGGTTGCAGCATATTTACCTTTGTGTATTCGCTGAAAAAATCATTTTTCACTTATCAAGCCTGCTGATATGCCGTTTTACCAGCTTTTAATCATTTCTGCCTTCGCTGCTGTTGGCATCAACACCTGCAGTCCTAAAAAAAACAGTGCGACTGAAAAAGAAGAATGGACAGACCTGTTCAACGGGAAAAACCTGGATGGCTGGACGGTTAAAATACATCATCATGAAACAGGTGACAACTATGGCCGTACTTTCCGTGCCGAAGACGGCATTTTAAAAGTGCGTTATGACCAGTACGATCATTTTAACGACCGTTTTGGTCATCTTTATTACAATACGCCCTTCTCCTATTATCATTTAAAATTTGAGTACCGCTTTACCGGTGAATGGAGAAAGGACGCCCCTTCCTACACAGAGCTGAACAGTGGTGTGATGTTTCACTCACAGGATCCCCGCACTATGCCTGCAGAGCAGGACTGGCCTATATCAGTAGAAATGCAGTTGCTGGCCGGCCTGCCGGATGGCAAGCCAAGGCCCACTGGCAATATGTGTTCACCCGGCACACATATCGTATACAAAGGAGAGCTGAATACCACGCATTGCATTAACGCCAGCTCTCCCACTTATCCTCCGGGCGAATGGGTACAGGCAGAATTAATTGTACTGGGCGACTCGCTTATCACCCATATCATTAACGGGGATACCGTGCTGCAATACTCCAGGCCTCAGATCGGCGGAGCCGTGGTAAACCGCTATGACCCGGTGCAGAAACCAGATGGCAGGCTGCTTTCTTCCGGCTTTATTGCACTGCAGAGTGAAGGCCAGCCAATTGACTTCCGGCATATACGGCTGCTAAACCTGGAAGGATGCACAGATCCCGGCTCTAAAACATATAAGCCCTACTATATCAAACATAACCCGAAAGACTGCCTTCATTAATTAGTATACCCAGATGAGCAAAGAGCCGGATTCAATTGTAAAAAAATGGATTGCTAAAGCAGGGATTGATGGCTTTCTCATTGGTATCGGGATCGCTGTGCTCCTCGGCTACTACTGGCCCCGGCCGGGTATAGCCACGTACCCTGTATCGCTTGACACCATTACTGCCTATGGAGTGGCGCTTATTTTTTTCTTTTACGGGCTGCGGCTAAGCCCGCAAAAGATGAAAGCGGGACTTTCCAACTGGAATGTGCACATCGTTATCCAGCTTACCACTTTCCTGCTTTTCCCTTTAATTGTACTTTGCTTCCGCCCTTTCTTTACCAGCGCCGGCACCGGTATTTTATGGCCAGGCTTTTTTTTCCTGGCGGCACTGCCTTCCACTGTATCATCTTCTGTGGTAATGGTAGCGATTGCTTACGGCAATATACCTGCGGCTATTTTCAATGCCAGTATTTCCAGCCTGCTGGGCATCTTTATTACCCCGCTGTGGACTACCCTTATCTTAAATGCACAAACAGGAGAGCTTAATCATTCATCGGTTATACTCAATCTTTGCCTGCAGGTATTGCTGCCGGTATGCGCCGGTCTGCTGCTGCACCGCCGCTTTGGTTTTTTTGCTGACAAAAATAAAACCTGGCTGCGCCGGTTCGATCAGCTTGTTATTTTGCTGATCATTTATTCCTCATTCAGCCACTCTTTTACTGCCGGCATATTTGAGGGCATTGGCAACATGCCCCTGCTTGTCTTGTCCCTTGCTGTACTGCTGCTCTTTTTGATAGTGTTTATGCTCACATCACTGATCAGCAGGTGGCTGGGTCTTACAGCAGCAGATCGTATCACTGCAGTATTCTGCGGATCCAAAAAATCGCTGGTGCATGGATCGGTAATGGCAAAAGTATTATTTGGAAACAGCGCTGCCGCAGGGCTTATCATTCTCCCGGTGATGCTTTACCATGCACTGCAACTGGTTATCATCAGCATCATTGCCCGCCGGCGGGCTAAGCGCTTTACCGGGCAGGAAGCTTAAAGGAGATAATGCTGCCCTTTCCCGGCTCACTTTCCAAATACAGGCTCCCTTTATTTTTTATCAAAAACTCTTTGCACAGCCATAGTCCCAGCCCTGTGCCCTGCTCCTGCCGGGTGCCCTGCGTGGTATAAAATTCAAGCGCTTCAATTTTAGCTATCTCTTCCCGGCTCATACCCTTGCCGGTATCCTGCACATATATTTCTACGCTATCCTCATGCTGCCTGCTGCCAACTGTCACCATCCCCTGCTCCGGTGTGAACTTAATGGCATTTGAAATAAGATTTCTCATCACCACGCTGATCATATCTGCATCTGCATAGGCCTGCTGGTCAACGGCTGTTTCATTTACCAGTTGTACCTGCTTATCCTGTGCCTGCCGGGCCAGTACCTGCATCACATCATTAGACAATTGGTGCACGCCAAAAGATTGTGGCCTTACCATATAGGCATTCATCTGGCTGCGTGCCCACTGGAGCAGGTTCTCCATGAGGCCGGTGGTATAGTGCAGGTCGTTTTTAATTTCCGGCAGCAATGATTTAATGTCTTCCGGATGCATATTTTGCTCCAGCACATGATCAAATAAGTTGCGAAGCGCATACAGCGGCGCTTTCAGATCATGTGATATGATGGAAAACATTTTATTCTTCACTGCATTCAGTTGCTCCAGCTCGGCAGCCTGCTCCTGTATTTGCTGGTTGGTATGCTTTAGCGCAGCCTGCTGGGTATTGTTTTCTGTTTTAATGAGGTAGAGGCCGTAAAAAATATATACAATAGCCAGCCCCTGGTACAACAGGTATAATGGCTTATTGACTTCTTCCAACTGGTAAGGATAGCTCTTCCATGCCACTGATAAAATGAAGTAGCTGATCATAGAGAAGCTGATAGCAATCAGCATTGCATCCGTATCCCTGATAAAAAACACAGCGAATATCCCATACAGGATAAACCACAGCTCAATACCGGGGTTGATGCCATTGATGTAAACAATGCAGGTAAATACCGGGTAACAAACAAAATAAACCAGCAGGGCCAGCCGGTACAGGCCTTTTGTATTCAGTATAAGCACAGCAGCGCTGATCAATGCCGGCAGGCAGGTAATGAGCCAGACTTTTAACGGAAATGCAGGTACGAAAAAAATACCCGCCAGCGGGAGCAGAAGGCCCGTAAGCAACTGGAAAAAATTAAGCAGGCTGAAAATACCAAGCTTATTGCCTTCCGGATTATTGATGCCGGCAGAAGCGCCTATAACCCGGATATTTTGAGGTAATGACTGAAGCCAGGATTGAACAGCGGTGCGCAGCCGGTGGTAATGGGTGCGGAAGCCGGGCCCGCTACGGTCGTTTTGGTTTTCGGTTGACAGGGGTTTCACAACAGATAATGGTTAGATAAGCAAACGGTATGGTTAGCAATTTATTTCAGAAAATACGAAAAAAACCGGGAAAAAATACCCGGAATAAGATTTGTCGTTTTTTCCTGCTGATTTTATAAGGCAAACATGCGGGCAGGCATTTGTAATCAGCCTGTTTTATCATAAATAAAAAGATGCGGGAAAAGCCCGGCACAGCAAGCACCGGCTGCCAAATAACCTACCGTACACGTACCGTCAGTGTAAAATCGTTGCCTTCCCTTTTATCACCGGCCATCTGGTTGGGCGCTATGTACAGCTTATACATTCCTTTGGCTGCAAGGCGGTATTTCAGAGTTTGCCCGAAAGGCCCGTCACTTTCTCCATCCGGCTTGTAAATATGGCTAAAGCGGATATTCGCATTTTTCTTTTCAGGTACCAGGCCGGCATGAAGCCACCCGCTGCCTGCCACCTGCATGTAGCAAATCACGGGGCCGCCGTCTTTATCCAAATAGCCCTTTACGCTTACGCCGGTACTGTCCTTCGGAAAGGAAAGATGGATCACACTATCAACCTGGATATTGTATGGTATGGTATCCCTGCTTACAGCAGGCATGGTATCCACCGGTATTTCCGCAGCAGTTGTTTCAGCAGCAGCCGTTGTTGCTGCATTTCCCTGCTCCCGGGATCGTTCCTGGCAGGCAGTTGTTGCCAGCAGGGCAGCATACATAATCATTCTTCTCATAACCGGTTTTAACTGCTTATACAAAATGCTTGCCGCTTCCGCAGGGCACAGGTTACCAGTCAGCAGGCCCGGATATGGTTTTATTATTTAACCGGTTCAGTTGCAGGCTCAAAACGGCGCTCACCCACCTGCTGCCGCCACATGGCATAGTAGAGTCCTTTTTTATCCACCAGTTGCTGATGCGTGCCGGACTCGGTTACTTTTCCCTTCTCCAGCACATAGATTACATCGGCGTGCATGATGGTGGAAAGGCGGTGGGCTATCATAATAGTGATAGACTGCCGCTGTGCGGATATATCCTTTATCGTTTGCGTAATGGCTTCTTCTGTAAGCGAATCCAGCGCTGAAGTAGCTTCATCAAAAATAAGTAATGAAGGTTGCCGCAGCAGGGCCCTTGCTATGGCCAGCCGCTGCTTTTCGCCACCGGAAAGCTTCATACCGCCTTCCCCCAGCAGTGTATCAAGCCCGCCCCCGGAGCGATGCAGCAACTTATCGCAGGAAGCCTTGTGCAGCGCATCCAGCATTTCCTCTTCTGTGGCCGATGGCTTTACAAAAAGAAGATTGTCGCGGATGCTGCCATAAAACAATTGTGTTTCCTGTGTGACAAAACCTATCTGGCGCCGCATTTCGTTATAGCGGATCTCTGTGGAAGGGATATCATTAAAATAAATAGCGCCGCTTACAGGCTGGTACAGCCCTACCAGTAATTTCACCAATGTTGATTTACCGGATCCGGAAGGCCCGACAAACGCAATGCTTTCCCCGCTTTTTACTTCAAAAGAAATACCGTCAATCGCATGCTGCGCTGCAGTGTGGTGGCGAAACATCACTTCGTCAAACCGCATTTTGCGCAGCGGTCCCAGGTCTACCGGCTCTTCCGGCCTGGTCTCCACCGGTTTCTTCATCAGCTTGTCAAACGTGTTAAGCGAAGCTTCCGCCTCCCGGTAAGAAAGAATAATATTACCCAGATCCTGCAAAGGGCCAAATATAGTAGTGGAAATAAATTGCATGCTAATCAGCTCCCCTGTAGTAAGCACATGGCGGAAAATGAGCCATAGCAAAATAAAAAGAATGGATTGCTTCAGCAGTGTCAATGCGCTGCTTTGCAGAAAGGAAAGCGTTCGCACCTTTCTCACTTTCTTCATTTCCAGGTCAAATATTTTCTGCGTATGCTCCTTCAGCCTCCTGATCTCGGGATAAGTCAGTCCCAGGCTTTTTACTAATTCTATATTGCGCAATGACTCTGTAATAGACCCCGAAAGCTGGTTTGTTTCCCGGTTAATGGAGCGCTGCAATGTTTTTATTTTTTTGCTCAATAGGCCGGTAAGGCTGCCCAGCACCAGCACCCCGATAATAAATACAGGGATGAGCAGCCAGTGTTTGGTAATGGCATACCATATCAAAAAGCCAATACCAATAACAGAGGAAAAAAGAATGTTGATAAATGAATTGATAAAACGCTCAGTATCGGTGCGCACTTTTTGCAGGTTGGACAATGTTTCGCCGCTGCGCTGGCTTTCAAACTCCTGGAAAGAAAGGCGCAGTGTTTGGCGGAGCCCATCATTAAATACCTGCATACCGAATTTTTGTACGGCCAGGCGCATGACATAATCCTGGAACGCTTTGCATAACCGCGACAGCAGGGCAATACCTACCGCTATGCTCAACCAAAAGATAGCTCCCCGCACTAACTCACTTTCCGGCATACCGGCAGTGTTACCGGCATATTCATCTATAATTTTCCCGAATATCAGCGGATCTACCAGCGTAAGCAGTTGTGCAATGCCCGCCAGCAATAACGAAAAAAAGATAAGCCTGCGCTGCGGCCGCAGGTATTTCCAGAGTATTTCCAATGCTTCTTTTTCTTAAAGATAACATGTTGCGCAATTATTCATGGTACAAATGCTGAAGTGGGGCGGTAATTATGGAGTATTGGATTGTCAAGTCGTTGATTTGTTTAGTTGTTGAGTGTTGAGGCGTTGCCCGTACGATGTACACTGTACATCGTACATCGCACATCGTACACCTTGTCAGCTTCTTCCCGCTTTGTCACGCTGAGCAAAGCGAAGCGTCTCAGAGAGTACAATC
>DAOLFO010000166.1:3433-6990 GCA_035326305.1 Chitinophagaceae bacterium | reverse complement strand
TACAGGTATTGTACTCATCCCGGTCGTGTATGCTTTTGCCCGCATCCTCTTCCAGGTGTATGCGGTTGAGGCGGATGTTGCGTGTGCCGGCCTCTGTTTTGATGGTAATATACCCGCCTTTGCAAATGGGCGTGGTATGCTGCGATACCTGGTAGCCCTTGGGCAGATCGGGATAAAAATAGTTTTTCCGGGCAAAGAAATTGCTGCGCTCTATTTCACAATGGCAGGCAATTCCCATCTTTACGGCATACTCCACCGCCTGCCTGTTCATTTTAGGCAATGTGCCGGGATGCCCAAGGGTAATGGGGCTGACCTGTGTATTAGGGGCAGCGCCATAGGCAATGCTGTCGCCGCAAAAAAGCTTGCTTTGTGTAAGCAACTGCGCATGCACTTCAAGGCCAATAACCAGCTCAAAATCTGCGGAGGGTGTCATAAAATAATACAGCCCGCAAAATTAACTGATTTTATGCGGGCTGCCTGTTAAAATAGTATTGCCGGCCGGTGTATATAAAAAAGCCCCTTTTCGTTATTGAAAAGGGGCATGCGAATGTATATCGGGAGAGTGTATCAGAGATCCGTTTTCTTCAGCTTGCGGGGTACCTTTACTTCTACGTTTTCGGTTTTACCATTCCGCTGCAATTTCATTTTTACTGATATTTTATCCTTGCTTTCTTTCATGATTTTAGCAATCTCATCGGTGTTTTTGATGGCTTTACCATCCACTTCGGTAATGATATCGCCTTCTTTGATGCCGGCTTTGGCGCCATTGCCATCCTCATCTGCCTCCAGCACCTTCACGCCTTTACCATCTTCCGTATCCTGTACAGAAAGCCCCAGCTTTGTACTGTTATCAGTCCAGCTATAAGAGAAGGAGCCGCGGGGAGTGACAATGCCAGCGCGGGGGGCAGCCCGGTACTGCTCTATGCGGGGCAGCATATGCTCAAAATTCATATCGGGCATAGTAAAGTAATTTTGCCCGCCTGAGCCAAAAACCATTCCTTTCCATTTGGTCAGTTCGGCGCTGGCTTTATTTTCTTTTTTATCCCGCAGGTAAGTTACTGTCACTTTATCGCCCGGCTTATGATCGCGGATGATATCTGAAAGATCGTCGGGTGTGCCCACCGCTTTATCACCTATTTTGGTAATAATGTCCCCCTCTTTCAAACCGGCTTTGGCAGCAGCACTTTCTTTGGTAACGCTCAGCACTTTCACACCTTTACCGGATTCATTTTGCTCTGTGGTTACTCCCAGCAGGGCCCTGTCTTCGCCAACTGTTGTCAGGCCACTTAGTTTGCCCAGGCTGGTATTAAGCGAATTAAACGCATCGCCGCTATAGGCCCATACGTCCCGTATTTTAGAGCGGTGTACGGAAACATCTTTGTCCTCGCTGGCCGGCTTGCCGTTTACCAGCACTTTGTCACCGTCAATTTCAATAACCATTTTTTTATCACTATCCGATTTGCGGGTAATGATGATCTGCTCGGCGCTTTTTTTTGCCTCTTTTTCTTTCTTTCCCTCCTCATTCTGGGCAGGCAGCAGGGTGGGGCAAAGCAATGCAGCAGGCAAAAAAACCAATACTGCTTTTTTAATAGATAGGCGCATATTTTCCTGTTTTTTAAATTGTCTACGTTAAATTTCGTAGTTCAAATATAAAGACATTTTTTGAAATACGAAATGTTTCGGAAATGTTAAATGGAAATTTTGGTTTTGAGAGGAAATATCAGGGGATAAGCGGGATTTTTGGGCAATAAATGAGCATCACACCCGGTAGAAAGCGGGTAAAGGCCGGGATTTCATCAGGCCGCAGAGCTTGTACAGCATCGTTTTTTACAAGCCCTGAACAAACCCCTTTTCATATAAAACATAGTCTTTATAAGTAATAGTCCTTAGTAGTAAAACATGAGCTGCTGCATTGAAATTCTAAAAATTATTGCGCATTTTTGGGGTCGCCACCGACAACCATTAAACCGAACCTCATGATGATTCTTTCCATCTGCTGCATGGCGCTCTGCTGTATCGCAGCTATACTTGCCATACGCATCTACCGCGAATCCCGGCAATTTAAAGTCCGGCATAAAAAGAAAAATGAATACTGATTGAACGTAACGTGCCGTGTTATTAATGTTTAATACGCTACAAGTTTACCTGAAACACAAAAGATGTGTAAGGGTTTCTTGTATGGTTAACAACTGTTAAATCCTCCTTGCGGTAAATTAAAGCCGCAGCGTACACAAACCTGGTTGCCGGTTTGGTGGAATATACCATAAGTTATAAATAGTAAATCAGAGTAAAGCCCTGACTGCGGTAATCACCTGCTGCAGCTGACCGGCATCCTGGCCGCCTGCTGTGGCCAGCGCTTTTTGCCCGCCGCCTCCGCCTTTGATGAGGGGGGCTACTGTTGTTTTGATTATCTGGCCTGCATCAAGCCCCCTGGCAGCAACGACCGTATCTGCAATACCGATTGCCACAAATGGTTTTCCTCCGATATTGGCGCAAAGCACAGCTACATAATCGTTGAGATTATTTTTCAGGTCAAAGCAGAGCTTTTTTAGAGCATCCGGATTATCTACTTCCACTATATCGCCAACGTAGGTAATGCCATTGACAATCTCATCTTTTGTAAGCAGCTCATTGCGTATGCCTACCAGTTGCCGGGCCTGCAGGCGCTCGATCTTTTTTTCAAGAGTATTTTTGTCTTCTATCAGTTTTTCAATGGCTTTAAACGGATCTTTTGTTTTCAGCAGCTCTGCTACATTTTTAAATTGCTTTACCCGCTCGCCCACATACTGAATGGCAGCAGGCCCGGTCAGCGCTTCTATGCGGCGCACACCGGCAGCCACGGCAGCCTCGCCCGTAATATTGAATAAGCCGATCATGCCCGTGTGGCCTACATGCGTGCCTCCGCAAAGCTCTGTAGAATACTCCGGATCTATGATCACCACCCGGACGGTATCGCCATATTTTTCACCAAACAATGCCATGGCCCCCAGCTTCAGTGCCTCTTCCTTCGGCATTTCTTTGATGACGACGGGGATATTGGACCGGATCTTATCATTGACAAGCATCTCCACCTGCCGTATTTCGTCATCAGTCATTTTTGCAAAATGCGAAAAATCAAAACGCAGCAGGCCCGGCGCCACCAGCGATCCTTTTTGCGCTACATGGGTACCCAGCACCCGGCGCAGGGCGGCATGCAGCAGGTGGGTGGCGGTATGGTTATAGGTGGTATTGAGCCTGTTTTCCCAGCTTACGGATGCAGTTACCGGCAGGGTAATATCCTCCGGCAGCCGGTCAGTAAAGTGAATGATGAGATCATTTTCTTTCTTTGTATCGGTAACGGCTATCTTTTCTTCACCAAACTGCAGGAAGCCCGTATCACCCACCTGGCCGCCGCTTTCGGCGTAGAAGGGTGTGGTTTCTAATACAACCTGGTACTGTTCTTTGCCTTTGGCTTTTACCTTCCGGTATTTGACCACCTGTGTCTCCACCAGCAGATCGCTATAGCCAACGAATGAAGTTTTATCTGCCTTATTTACTTCTATCCAGTCTTCCGTATC
>DAOLFO010000166.1:0-3333 GCA_035326305.1 Chitinophagaceae bacterium | reverse complement strand
AAGCTCTCTTCCTCTTCCCGCACCACTCTTTTTACAAAATCCAGTTGCTGGTGCAGCTCCGGGAAAACCTCCTCAAACTGCTGCGCCAGCACCGGCACCAGCTGGTGCAGCAGCGGCTGCTTATAGTTGAGGTAAGAATAATAATAACGGATGGCCCTTCTCAAAATACGCCGTACCACATAACCGGCACCGGTATTGGCAGGCAATTGCCCGTCGGCAATGGTAAAGGAGATGGCCCGGATATGATCTGCTATCACGCGGAAAGCAATGGCCGGGCGGCTGTCGCTGTAGTCATACTGCTGCCCGGTGATCTTTTCTGTGGCGGCTATGGTACCTGTAAAGACATCTGTATCATAGTTAGAGGTTTTGCCCTGCAGTACCCTTACCAGCCGTTCAAAGCCCATGCCCGTATCCACATGCCTGGCAGGCAATGGCTCCAGGCTGCCATCTTTTTTACGGTTAAACTGGATGAATACATTATTCCAGATCTCTATCACCTGCGGGTGATCGTTGTTCACCAGTGTTTTTCCATCCACCAGCTTTCTTTCCTCATCCGGCCGGCAGTCCACATGTATCTCGGTACAGGGGCCGCAGGGGCCGGTGTCGCCCATTTCCCAGAAATTATCTTTTTTATTTCCCGGTAAAATGCGGTTTTCTGCTATTACTTTTTTCCATTCCTGGCAGGCTTCTTCATCCCGTGGCAGCCCTTCCTTATCATCGCCTTCAAAAATGGTGACATAGAGCCGGTCTTTATCCAGCTTGTATACTTCTGTCAGCAGCTCCCAGCTCCAGGCTATAGCTTCTTTTTTAAAATAATCACCAAAGCTCCAGTTGCCCAGCATTTCAAACATGGTATGGTGATATGTGTCCACACCCACTTCTTCCAGGTCATTGTGCTTGCCGCTAACCCGCAGGCATTTTTGCGTATCGGCAATACGGGGGTAAGGAGCGGGTTTATTTCCCAGGAAATAATCTTTGAACTGGTTCATACCCGCATTGGTAAACATGAGCGTGGGATCATTTTTTACCACGATGGGGGCAGAAGGCACTATCTGGTGTCCCTTGCTGCGGAAAAAATCCAGGAACTGGCGGCGTATGTCGGTAGAAGTCATTCGTTCGTGTTTTTGCCGTACGGCACGCTTTTTTTACGCATACCGGCAATTGTATACCGGGTTTGGGTTGATTTTTGCTGCCGGACAGGCTATATTTGTTTCCCCCGGCCGGGGCCGGAAGTGGCGCAAAGTTATATCAATCAGGTGGCATTTATCCTTTGAAAGCGCACTGACCAAGGCTTTGTCATGAAAAAAATAAAGTACTACTACAATACCAATACACTCCGCTATGAAAAGCTGGAAGTGCCCCTGCGCATTAAGCTGCTGCGCATCTTCGGGTTCCTGGCGGCGGCTGTGGTAACGGCTGCTCTTATTTCCTTTGTAGCTTTCCGGTTTGTTGGCTCTCCTAATGAAAAGCTGCTGCGCCTGCAGCATGAAAAGCTGAAAGACCGCTATGCCGACCTCAGCGAACAGGTAAAGCTGCTGGATCAGCAAATGAAGGAACTGGAAAAACGGGACAACAATGTATACCGATCCATTTTTGAAGCAGACCCCATACCCGACAGTGCCAGGGCCAAAATACTGGAAGAGCAGCAGGAAATAGCCACCGTGCTCAGTATGGATAATAGTGAACTGTACAGCTCACTGGCGCAGACGCTGCAGGAGCTAAGCAGCCGCATTACCGTGCAGAACGCATCGTACAAAGAAATAGACGGGTTGATAAAGAATAAGGAACAACTGCTGGCACATACGCCCGCCATTCAGCCGGTAAGCAATAAAGACCTCTCCCGCATCGCTTCCGGCTTTGGCTACCGTATAGATCCTGTGTATAAAACGGTAAAGATGCATGCGGGCATTGACTTTACTGCGCCGCAGGGCACTCCCATTTACGCATCGGCCAATGGTACGGTAAAGCTGGCCGGCAATACCGGCAACGGCTATGGCAACCACGTCATCATCAACCACGGGTATGGCTATGAAACGCTGTATGGCCACATGGTAAAAGTAAAAGTAAGGCCGGGGGAGAAAGTGGCGCGGGGAGAAGTGGTGGGCTGGGTAGGCAGCACCGGCAAATCAACCGGGCCGCACCTGCACTACGAAGTGCATAAAAATGGCAACAAGCTGGATCCTGTATACTTTTTCTACAATGATCTGACCCCTGATCAGTTTGAGCGCCTCTTAAAGCAGGCTGCTGCCAGCAACCAGAGCTTTGACTAAAATATAAAGCCGGATTGTTTTGTGGATAAAACAATCGTTAATTTCAAAAGCTGGCATGGCTCCTGCTATAATTTTGCAGCAATGATATGAGCAAGCCGTTTACACAAATAGCCTTTGATTTTGAAGAAAGCACACTGCCTTCAGTGGCCCCTAAGCCGCCTGCTATTGTGGAAGCAGGGGATACGGCATCAGTAGCTGCTGAAGCGGAAAATAATGATATACCAGGAACTGCTATAGTGCCGGAAGAGGCAGCAGATACTGATGTGGCTGAAGATATACCGGCAGCCATGCCGGCTGTTGCTAAGAAAAATGGCTCTGCAAGAGGCCGCAAATCGCTTAAAGAAATAGCCCTCACTGCCGACCTGACGGATATACCGGATGACGAAGAGCTGTTTAAAAAATCATATTACGCTATCGGCGAAGTGGCAAAAATGTTCCGGGAAAACCAATCATTAATTCGCTACTGGGAGTCTGAATTTGATATCCTGAAGCCTAAAAAGAATAAAAAGGGGGATCGCTTTTTTCGCCCGGAAGATGTAAAAAACCTGGTGCTGATCCACGACCTGCTTCGCCGCCGCAAATTCACGATAGAAGGAGCGAAAGATTACCTCAAAAAAAATAAAAAGGCGGACGACCATTTTGCGATGATACAGTCGCTGGAAAAAATTAAATCTTTTTTCCTGGAACTGAAAGCCAGCCTGTAGCCACTTTTTACTGGCTGTGAGCCAGCGGATTTGTGATCTTAATATCTGTGCTGGCCCCGGCAATTTCAATATGCATTTCTTCCAGCTTGTTCAGCACATCTAAGTTCAGCTTTTCCTTTATTTCATTAAACTCTGTGAGTGTAACAGGTCCGGTAAAATAATCTGCCTGCACCAGGAAGGCGGAAGGCGTAATGTCGGCGAGGAATGTACTGAAGGTTTCCACCTCCGGGCGGTTTATAATTTGCCGTAAAGCGGTAAGAAGCAACTCCAGCTTACCGGCAGGAGTGGTAAGGCTGATCTCCAGTCTCAGCTCTCCTTTGCGTTGGGTGCGGAGTGAAAGGTTGTCCAGTATGCTGTCC
>DAOLFO010000165.1:0-7025 GCA_035326305.1 Chitinophagaceae bacterium | reverse complement strand
TCCCGCACGGCAGCCTCCCAGGCACTGTCGCAGGGGGCGCTGATGAAAAAATTCCCAGCGCATATAAAACCGCCACAGGTACGCTGTGCCCTGACAGCCGTGATAAAGCGGATGTATGAAGGCGATCAGAATTTTGATAAGGACGGCTGGCTGGTGCTGGGCTTCAACGGGCATCAGCCCATGATGGCCGACCAGTACACCTCTACCGGCAGCCTCTATATTGCCACTATTGGATTTTTAGCTTTGGGGCTTCCGCCCGCTAACCCCTTCTGGACGGAGCCTGCCGCCGACTGGACTTCCAAAAAAGCCTGGAGCGGCCAGCCGGTGAAAAAAGATTACAAGGTGGAGTATTAGTGCAGGCATCACGATAGTTTCTCCTTTTCCTCCGGCTTACAGACCGTTCATCTATTCAATCCGGCAGTTGGTCGTTATTTAAACCACTTCTTAGGCTATCGGCCGAAGGTTATTTGATAATGTTACGTCTAATTTCGTACATCATCAATTTATGAGAAAACTCTTCCACCTTATTGTGCTGATTTTCATCAGTTACGGCGCAATTGCGCAAAAATCCGATGGCATTATTAAAGGTAAGCTGACCGACAGCAGCTCCCGGCAGCCTGTGGCAGACGCCACCATTTCACTGCTTACTGCAAAAGATTCTTCACTGGTCACTTTTACCATGACCAATAAGCAGGGCACATTTGAAATAAAAGGCCTTGAGCCCGGCGATTACCGGCTTATCATCAGCCACCAGGCTTATGAAGAAACAAAAAAGAATATCAGCATTACTGCAGATAAAAAACTGGTAGACCTGGGCGAGATAACTCCGCCAAAAGATTATAAAACGCTGGGCGAAGTGGTGGTCACGTCAGAAGCACCGATAGTGGTGAAGAACGATACCATACAGTTTAATGCAAGCGGTTTTCGTACCCAGCCCAACGCTACGGTGGAAGACCTGATCAAAAAGCTGCCGGGCATGGAAGTAGATAAGGAAGGTACGGTAAAGTCGCAGGGGGAGCAGGTGCAAAAAGTATTGGTGGACGGCAAAGAGTTTTTTGGTAATGATCCCAAGCTGGCTACAAAAAACCTGACTGCCGATATGGTGGAAAGTGTGCAGGTGTTTGATGATATGAGCGATCAGGCCAAGTTTACCAATATAGATGACGGCAGCAGGAGCAAGACCATCAATATTAAACTGAAAAAAGACCGGAACCAGGGTTATTTTGGCCGGGCACTGGCAGCAGTGGGCGGGGATGATGGCCGCTATGAAGGAAATATCAGCATCAACAAATTTCGCGGGGATCAGCGCATATCGTTTTTATTCAACGCCAATAATATTAACAAGCAGGGATTTTCTTTTAATGACATCGTCAGCTCAATGGGGGGCTTTAGTGGTTTTGGCGGCGGCGGTGGCGGCATGACGATGGGCGGCGGCATGCGTGGCGGTGGTGGTATGATGATGGTAAGGGGAGCTGGCTCTTTCTCCGGCGGCGGCAGTGGTGGCAGTGGCCTGATCCGCTCTTTGTCCACAGGGCTGAACTATACCGATCTCTGGGCATCGAAAGTAAAAGTGACCGGCAGCTATTTCTTTTCTAACTCCAACACACAGCAGCAGCAGGACAGGTTGCGCCGCACCACCTATGGCGACTCGCTGGTGACGCTCAACCGTCAATCGGTATCGCAAAACCTCAACCAGAACCACCGCATCAATATGCGGCTGGAATACCAGATTGATTCCGCCAACTCATTGCTGTATACGCCCACACTTACCTTTCAGCATTCAGAAAGGATGAGCGCTGATACTTCATTCAGCCTTTCTTCCCTGCCGGGAAAAGAATACCTGAGCCTGGTATCCCGGACAAATAATACGAATGAAAGCAATGGCTTTAACTGGGGCAATAACCTGCTCTACCGGCATAAGTTTGGTAAAACAGGAAGGACAGTGACACTGGGCTGGAATAATACCTTTGGCAACAGCAAAGGCAATGGTACCACCTACTCCAACAGTGAATCTTACCTGGAGAATGGCAGCATCAGCCGCAATGTGCTGCAGGATCAGATCAACTACCAGAAAACCACCACCAATAATAATGTGATCAGCACTTCCTATACCGAACCATTTGGCCTGAACAAGCTGCTGGAAATAAACTATGCCTATACCAACAACCGCAGCACTTCTGACCGGGAGGTATACAGCCTGGAATCAGTTTCCGGCAAATACAACACACCTAACCTGGAGCTGACCAATAGCTTTAAAAATACTTTTACCGCTCATCGTGCCGGGGCCAATTTCCGTGTGCAGCAGACCAAATACAATTACCAGCTTGGTATCGGTGTGCAGCGCTCCACGCTGGAGAGCAACAGCTACCAGGCACTGACGGGCAAAGACTCTGTCAGCAAGGCAACGTATACCAATTTTTTTCCAACAGCTAACTTTAATTTCACACCTGCCCGCAGCAAGAATCTCCGCTTCAGCTATAATGGCCGCACCAATCAGCCATCTTTATCTCAATTGCAAAACGTAAGGGACGTAACGGATACCTTCAATATCCGGGTAGGTAACCCTGACCTGGACCAGGAGTTCAATCATACTTTTTCACTTGGGTATAACAGCTTTAATATTCTTACATTTAAGCTGCTGGCGGCTAATATCAGCTTTACCACCACACAAAATAAGATAGTAAACAGCATTACGGTAGACGGGCCGGTGCAAACCAATTCTTATGTAAATATGAATGGCTACTACCGGGGTAATTCTTTTGTAACCCTTGGCCTGCCATTTAAAAGTGCAAAGTGGAAAGGATCCAGCGTGAACCTGACCAATAACGTATCGTACAGCCGCGATATCAGTATGGTAAGAGGCGCCAGGAATTATACCAAATCACTGATGGTGACACAGGGTGCTGGCGTGAACCTGAACAAAGAAAAATTTGACATTGGCGTACGGGCCAGCCTGACATATAATGATGTAAAATATACCATCAATGCTAACCAGGATGAAGACTACTGGACACAGAACTACAGTGGCAATTTCTCTTATACCTTTCCGAAAAATTTCATTTTTAATACAGACTTCTCTTACCTCATCAATACCGGCAGAGCCGAGGGCTTTAACCAGAGCATCCCGTTGTGGAATGCCAGCCTGAGCAAGCAGGTGTTTAAAAAGAAGAACGGGGAGATTAAAATATCTGTAAACGATATCCTGAACCAGAACCAGAGCATCCTGCGCAATACCGCCGACAACTATGTGGAGGATGTCCGCAGCATGGTGCTGAAGCGCTATTACATGATCAGCTTCCTGTTTAACCTGAACCGTATGGGAGGCACCAGCCGGCAGAGCATGCCCGCTATGCCTCCGGGTATGAACAGGCAGATGAACCGCCAGATGGATAATATCCGCATCAGCCAGTAAAGAACAAACACATAAAATAACAGCATAAAAAAGTCCTCCTGTATAAAACGGGAGGACTTTGTATTAGCCTGCGGGTTAGTAAGCAGTGCGGTTATTTTCTGCGGTGATGCCCGGCCACCGGCGACGATCCTGAAATAAGCAGGGCAAGTACAGATTTGAAAAGCAGCCAAACATTAAAGGATGGCCGGTAATAACTGCGATAGGTTTTTGCTTCTTCAAAAGAGCTGCTGATATATTTGTTTTTCATACGGGATATATTGGTACAAGAGCGTAACGAAAAAAATCAGGGAAAATTATAAAACCAATGCGGGATTTTATAATCTTTGCATCGCTTATTAACCCTTTTAATCCTTTACTCGTGAAAACAATCGTAAAACCACTATGGCTTTTTGCCTTTTTATGCTTTTCCCTTCCAGTTTTTTCCCAGCTTAACCTTTCAAAAACTATTGGCAGCTTTGGGGCCGATATTAAAAAAATCATCCGCGAGTACCCGCACCAGTTTGGCCCTTTGCTGGGCAGGGTAATCCGGGAAAACCCGCAGACTACCGAATACGAATGTACACAGGAGCTGAGTGGTGCGGAAGAAATGTTTATTACCCGCCACTCCGGCGGCACTAAAAAAGTATATAGCTGGCAGGCGGTGATGCTGGTAACGGAAGATTATGAAGAAGCCGCAAAAAAATACAAAAGTCTGTATGCCCAGCTCAACAATATGGCCGTGAAGATACACACCGGGGTCACTTTTTACCTGAAAGGAAAATATGCAGCGCCTACGGATGAAAAGCGGTTCAGTATTTCCCCGCTGGCTTTTGAAAAGCCGGATCAGGCCATCAGCAAGCTGCGCATGGAGGTATCCATGCAGTATCTTTTTCCCGAATGGAAAGTAAGCATCAAGATATTTGAACAGGAAAAGGGTGATGACGAACCGGCCTATATCATGGAAGAGCCGGATATACGTTATTAGCTGTTTTTACCGGTGATTGTTGAATGATGCAAACGTACAGAACTGGTAGGCTTTATTATTTTATAATGCCATACTGTTGAGGTAGATCAGGTTATTAACCTACATTAACATTAAAGCAAGGCTGGTTAACCCATTGCTGCGGGAAGTAGGAATATTTTCGTAGCCGGTTTTCAAAACAACCAGCCGATATGAGAAATTATACTTTCCTGGTCACTGCTTTATTGTTATGCAGTGTTGCCGCTGCTCAGAAAAAAGGTACGGTAAAAGCAGTAGCATATGATACGCTCCTGAAACGGGGTGTGCCCGATGCCACTATTACCGTTCTTCAGAAAAAAGATTCTTCACTTGTTACTTTTGGTATGACGGATGACAATGGCCGTATTACGCTAACTGATCTGTCTGAAGGAGATTACCGTATGCTGATCACCCATGTGGCGTACCACAATAGTAATTTTTTCTTTTCCATCACACCAGAAAATAAAAATCCCGACCTGGGGCAGATACTGATGAACGATAAAAGTAAAGTGCTGGAGGAGGTAATAGTCCGGAGTGAAGCTCCCCCTGTGACACTTATCGGTGACACCGTGCAATACAATGCCGGCTCCTTCAAAACCCAACCCCATGCCAGCGTGGAGCAATTACTGAAAAAGCTGCCCGGTGTGGAAGTGAATAAAGATGGCTCCATCAAAGCGCAGGGGCAGGATGTAAAAAGGGTATTGGTAGACGGCAAGGAATTTTTTGGAAATGACCCTAAAATGGCTACAAAGAATTTGCCTGCGGATGCTATAGATAAGGTGCAGGTATATGACAAGGCCAGCGATCAGGCACAGCTTACCGGCTTTGATGACGGTAATAGTGAAAAGACCATCAACCTGAAGCTGAAGCAGGATAAGAAGAAGGGATCATTTGGAAAAATTATGGGAGGAGCCGGTACGGATGAACGGATGGAAGGCCGCTTCAATGTCAACTCCTTCAAAGGAGCCCGCCAGATGTCAGTAATAGGTATGGGGAATAATACGAATACAGAAGGCTTTTCGCCTATGGATATGATGAGTTTTTCAGGGGAGCTGGGCCGTATGCTGCGGGGTGGCAATGGGAATATAAGCTTTAATATTTCCGGTAATGACCCTATGACGGGTGGCACCAACCAGGGCATTCGCACCATATGGGGGGGCGGAGTGAACTATAATAATATCATAGGTAGTAAAACAGATTTTACCAGCAATTATTTTTATAATCACGTAAATCCGCTGACAGAAACATCACAGCAACGGCAATACCTGCTGCCTGACTCATCTTACTTTTACAACAGGAATTCACGCAGTGATGTGGCTACTAACAGCCACCGTCTCAACCTGGGCTTTGATTTTATCCTTGACTCTTTTCACTCCATCAAGCTAAACCCCACTGTAAGCTATCAACAGTCAAAAAGCTATACTGATGCGGCATACGAGCAGTACGGTGAGGATGGCCGTACCAGCAACCTGGGCTATAATAATACATTTAATGACAGCCGGGGGTATAACCTGCGCAATGATCTGCTGCTGCGCAAAAAATTCAGAAAACGGGGAAGGACACTTTCCCTGGGCCTGCAGGGGACCCTGAATGATAACAAAGCCGATGGGACCCTGGAGTCTGTTAATGAATTTTATGGGCCCGGCATGGCCCTGCTGCGGACAGACTCTATCAATCAGCAGATACAAACCCGGGGCGATATGAAAGGATACACGGGAAAACTGGTGTATACAGAACCGCTGTTTCGCCGTTCATTGCTTGAGCTGAGCCTGACAAAGGGCAGCAGCCGCAGCCGCTCAGAAAAAACAACGTATGATTATAGCAGCGGCTCAGGAAAATATGATGAACTGAATGATTCGCTCTCCAATGACTTTACCAATACCTATGGTATCATGAATGCCGGCATAAGGCTGCGCAAGCAGACAAAGAAGTATAATTATTCCTTGGGTATTACCTGGCAGCAGGCAGAGCTGGAGGGAAAAATCATAAGCGGCATCAAAGATTCCGTTATCAGCAAGCGGTTTTACAATATGCTGCCCACCGCCAGGTTTCAATATTATTTTTCGAGATATAAATATATAGTACTTAACTACCAGTCATATACCAACCAGCCTTCTGCATCGCAACTGCAGCCGGTGCCCGATATCAGCAACCCGCTGAATATCCGGGAGGGTAACCCTGATCTGAAACAGGAATTTACCCATATGTTGCAACTGAGCTATACGGGCCTTAATCCTTTTCGTAATAAAAATCTCTTTGCTTTCTTTACGCTGATACGTACAGATAATAAGATTGTGAATTATGATACGCTGTACAGCGATGGAGTAAAGAACAGCAAACCGGTAAACGTAGATGGTGTGTATAACCTGAATGGCAATATCAACCTGGGCCTGCCGCTGCGCTTTATGAAAGGCAGCCTGCGTGCAGGTACAAATATGAATTATTATAAGGGCCGCCAGTTTATCAATGGACAGGCAAATACCATCAATATGACCGGAGTGGGCCCAAGAGTATCGCTGGATGTAAATCCGAACGACAAGATAGACTGGATGATATCTGCCAGTATCAATTACAACTATCCCCGCTACTCCTTACAGCCACGCCTGAACAATACATTTGTTTCACAGGTATATG
>DAOLFO010000164.1:0-7027 GCA_035326305.1 Chitinophagaceae bacterium | reverse complement strand
TTTTTTGAATAAGCGGCCTGCTGCTCTGCAATCTCTGCCAGTACCTGCTGCTCCAGGCCTTCAGGTATAGCAGCGCTGTGCCGCTTCAACCCTGCCAGCAGCGATAGCTCCTGCACATCATCGTTTCCCTCTCCGTGACTGCTGACTGCTTCAGCAGCAATCTGCTCAAACAAATGAGGCGGTGGGGGCAGGGCATGCTCACGCAGCTTTTTTAATATGTTTTCTTTATAGCTCACCGCAGAGACGGATATTTTTTCTTCAGGTATAACCGGGCTTTGTGCAACTGTGACTTGCTGCCACTCTCAGTAATGCCAAACATGGCAGCTATTTCCTTATGCGTATAGCCTTCTATAATATACAGGTTGATAATCGTGCGGTACCCGTCAGGTAAATCCTGCACCACATTCATCATATCATCCAGCGACAGCTTATCAAAGCCCGTATGATTATCAGCCACCACAGGTATGGCATCTGTCAGCTCAGACAGTTGCATTTTTTTCTTCTTGATATGATCCAGGCAGGTGGTAACAAAAATGCGCCTGGCCCATCCTTCAAAAGATCCTTCATTGCGGAAAGTATTGAGATGCCGGTACAGCTTTACAAAACCTTCCTGAAAAAGATCGGCTGCTTCGCCGGTATTGCCGGCATACCGCACACACAGGCTATACATCTTTCCGCCAATGCGGTCGTATATCTCTTTAAATGCCCTGTTATCACCTTCCGCAGCTTGTTTTAGTAAGACCGGGGAGAATGTTGAAATGTCGCCGGGAGTTTCCATTATTGGGCAAATATCTTAATATTTGGCAGGTTTTCCACCTTCCGACAGGTGATTTACGAGGTAAATTTCCTTTTATTGAAAAACAGCTCCCGGGGAGAAACTATTGTTTTAAAATGAGGGTCTTAAATAGTTTTGCCCTTAATAACAGCCGGGCAAATGGTTGTATTCCCTGCCGGCCACCGGCAATATTTACTGATATTATTGCTTCCTGCTTTTCTTTACCGCCCTGCCTCTTTGCTCAGGATGAGTGACCAGTTCCGGCTTCAGCACTATCTTTTTTTCTATGGTTGCGGGCATATCCTCTTTCCGGCCAATCAGCTCCAGCAGCAACGTTGCCGCTTTCTCTGCCTGCTGGTAAGGAAATTGTTCAATAGAAGCTACCGGAGGGCTGTCGAGGTAGCTCGTTACGGGCAAATTGGCATAGCTGACAATGCTGATGTCCTTATTTATTTCCAGCCCCTCCGACCTGATAAATTTCATGGCATCCAGCGCCACATAATCGTTGAATGCAATGAGGGCGGTAGGCCTGTTTTTTAGCTTTAGCAATTTCTTTACTGCCGCCTTTGTATTCTCCCTGTCCAGATCTGTAGCCACCACAAATGCCTCAATAACCGGAAGGCCATTTTTTTTCAGCCCTGCAAAATATCCCTGCATCCGCTCCAGGGTGGATGGCATGGTATCCGGCCCTTTGATAAACCCGATTGCCGTATGCCCCTGCTGCACCAGCCAGTCTACCAGCAGCTCTGAACTATTTTTTAAATCGCAGGATACCGTATACGCTGCCGCATCATCCGGCACCCTGTCAAAAAAGACAACGGGTATATTGTATTTGCTTAGCTGATCAAAATGATCAAAGCTGGTTGTATTTTTTGCAAGCGATACAAGCAGGCCATCCACCCGGTGCTTGCGCATGGTGTCCGCTATTTGTATTTCCCGCTGCATATCATCTCTCGACTGCCCGATGAGCACCGTATAGCTGTTGCGTATAGCTGCATCTTCAATACCATTAATGGCTATGGAAAAAAATTCCTCACCCAGGTTGGGTAATATAAGGCCGATGGTATTTGTTTTTCCCTGCTTAAAAGAAATGGCAGCCTGGTTGGGCTCGTAATTCAGTTCCTGTGCCAGCTTTTGCACCTGCATCTTGGTACGCAGACCGATACTGGGATGATCATGCAGCGCACGGGACACGGTGGAGACGGAGACCTTAAGCTGTTTCGCTATTTCCTTTATAGTTGCGGGCTTTTGTGGCATAACATCGTAATAGTTTATATCCGGAATACTCTTAGCAGAAGCCTGTGCTATACGGATGGTTGCACTGGCTGTGCTTCCTTTTTCACCCACATAAATTTTTTACTCTGACCGATTGCATCCATCACCTGCTCCAGTATTTCCTCAGTAGTACCGTCATAGTTTACCTGCAGCGGCGGCTTAAACTGTACGGTGAGCAAGGTACCTTTTTTACGAAAGCGCAGGCCTTTTTTATTAAAAGCCCTCCAGAAGCCATTGATCACCACCGGTACGACAACCGGCCGGCTTTGCCGGATGATCAGCGCTGTACCCTTACGCCCCGGGGCAAACGGTTTGGTAGTGCCCTGCGGAAAAGTGATGCCCCAGTTCTTTTGCAGGGCCCTTGTTATCTTACGGGTATCTGACGGGTCCAGGCCTTTCCTGTTTTCCCCGCTGCCTGTATTCCATGTCCGCTTTACTGTAAGCGCTCCTGCCAGCGTAAAAAGCCGGCTGATCCAGCTTCCTTTCATGGTTTGCTCTGCGGCCACATAGTTTACCCGGGTAAAAGGATTGAGTAAATAATACGGTATGCCCAGCTTGTTCTCTTTTCCCCATTTCACGGCACAGAAAATATGCAGGAACGTTATCACATCTGCAAAGTACGTCTGGTGATTGCTCACAAACAGCACATTTTCCTTTGGCAGCTTTTTCAGGTGTTCTGTGCCGGATATTTTCAGCTTGTTGACAATGGCAATACCGGGGTAAGAAACAGCGCCTACTATAAAATAAACCAGCTTCCTCACCAGCTTCATATTCCTGAGCCTGTCTGTCCAGCTTGCCATAGTGCCTTTGTTTAATGCTACCCGGTGTTAAAGCTACGATGATTGAAACAAAAAAAGGCTGCCCTTAGCCGGGCAGCCTTAAAATTTGATCATTATACAGATTATTCAGCTTTGGAAGCATCTGAAGCTCCTGCTTCACCGCCTTCCATTTTTTTCTTCAGGTCAGCCAGCACACCCAGGTCGCCCAGGGTAGCTTTCTCTACCTTGTTCTGAATATTCTTCACTGCTTTCTTCGTTTTATCCGCTTCCGCTCTTGCTTCTTTTCTTGCAGCTTCTTTCTCTTCTATTTGTCCCTGCTCCCAGATGCGGCTGTGAGAAAGTACAATGCGCTTTTCGTTGCGGTCAAACTCAATCACCAGGAACTGGGCTGTTTCATCCGCACCAATGCTCTTTCCGTCTTCTTTTGTCAGGTGACGGTTAGGCGCAAAACCTTCGAGGCCATAGGACAGTTGTACACTGGCTCCTTTGTCATCGCGGCGGGTAACAGTGCCCTCATGAATGCTGCCGATAGCAAATGTATCCTGCAGCGTATTCCAGGGATCTTCTTCCAGTTGTTTGTGGCCCAACTGCAGTTTGCGGTTTTCTTTATCAATACCCATAATCACCACATCAATCTCCGATCCTACTTTGGTATACTCACTGGGGTGATTGAAACGCTTCAGCCAGCTCAGATCGCTGATATGGATCATACCGCCAATGCCGGGAGCCAGTTCTACAAACACACCATAATTGGTAATATTCTTTACCAGGCCGGTATGACGGCTGCCTTCAGCAAATTTTGATTCGATCTCATTCCAGGGATCAGGAGTCAGTTGCTTGATAGAAAGGCTCATCTTGCGGCTGCCTTTATCCAGCGTTACAATCTTGGCCTCATGCTCATCGCCCAGTTTGAAAAACTCTTTGGCGTTGATAGGCGTATTCGCCCAGGTGATTTCGCTTACGTGCACCAGCCCTTCCACACCAGGCTGTATTTCGAGGAATGCGCCATAGTCTTCAATATTCACCACTTTACCTTTCACTACATTTCCTTCTGCAATTTCATCACCCAGCACATCCCAAGGATGCGGATTCAGCTGCTTCAGGCCAAGGCTGATACGTTTTTTCTCATCATCAAAGTCAAGCACCACCACGTTGATCTTCTGATCCAGCTTCAGCACCTCAGCCGGATGCGAGATACGGCCCCATGAAATATCTGTGATATACAGCAGGCCATCCAGTCCGCCCAGGTCCATAAAGGCGCCAAAGTCGGTAATGTTCTTCACGGTACCTTCCAGCACCTGGCCTTTTTCCAGCTTGCTCATTATTTCGGCACGCTGTGCTTCGATATCGCTTTCGATAAGCGCTTTGTGAGATACAACGGCGTTCTTAATAGCTTCGTTGATCTTCACTACTTTGAACTCCATTGTTTTGTTGACAAACTGATCGTAGTCAGTTACCGGCTTCACATCAATTTGAGATCCGGGCAGGAAGGTTTCCATGCCAAATACATCCACAATCAGGCCGCCTTTTGTTTTGCTGGTAACAGTACCTGTGATGACTTCACCGGTTTTGTGCACTTCCACAATTTTCTCCCAGGCACGGGTAATGCGGGCCTGCCTGCGGCTCAGGTTCAGGTGACCGTTCCGGTCTTCTTTCTCCACTACCATTACTTCCACCTGGTCACCAATAGACAGGTTAGGTATATCTCTGAATTCATTCAGGGATATCAGGCCATCGCTTTTAAAGCCGATGTTAAGCACCACGTCCGTCTTGGTAAGACCCACAATGATGCCGTTGATCAGCTCACCATCATTGAGCTGTACAAAAGTGCCGTCATACACTTTGTCGTACTTCTCTCTTTCTTCTTCTGTGTAGCTGATTACGTTGCGCTTGTCAACGTTCCAGTCAAAATCATCGTGCGCAGTGGCTGTGGCCTCCACAGGTGCAGTTATTGTCGCTGTAGCTGCTTCCGGGTCGCCCGCGGCAGCAGTCTCCTGTGCATCAGCGTTTAAGTGTTTTTTAATTAAATTTTCAAACATGATAAATAAATCCCGAAGGGTTTTAAAATCGGGGCAGCAAAGATACTTTATCTATCTGGAAAAAACGGGGGATCCATTCACTTTATAGTCAAATTTAATATTGAAAATCAGTAGATTACAACAAGAATCTCCTCCCTGCCCCGTCTTCCGGCAAAAAAGAGGTTATGCCCGTATATTTAGCCCGGTACAAATACCTGCATAGCTCCTGCATTTTATTATTTTCACCCAAACTTTACGGCCCTGTTATACTTTCTTTTAAAGCCTTTTGTCCGCATAGCTGTCCGCTTTATAGTGCGCAGGCTGACTGTCAACCAGCCCTCCATTTTTAAAGAAAAAGGGCCACTGCTGATAGCCTGCAATCATCCGAATTCTTTTCTTGATGCTGTGCTGCTGGCCACTTATTTTGACCGGCCTGTTTATTCGCTGGCCCGTGGTGATGCTTTTAAAAACAAACATATTGCCCGGCTGCTGCAGGCGCTCCGGATACTTCCCGTATACCGCGTGAGCGAAGGAGTGGAAAACCTCAGCAGCAACTATGAAACATTTAATGCCTGCAAAAAAATATTGCGGAAAGGCGGTATTATCCTCATATTCAGCGAGGGCCTTTGTATCAATGAATGGCATCTCCGGCCGCTGAAAAAAGGTACAGCCCGCCTTGCCTTCAGCGCCTGGGATGATGATATCCCCCTACGCATATTGCCGGCCGGGATTAATTACAGTTCATTTCGCCGGTTTGGCAAAAATGTGTTTATCAATTTTGGCTCCTTTATCCAGTCACATGAGCTCCCCCTGTCTGCCAATGATGGCACCCGTTACCAGTCTTTTAATAAGCGGCTGCAGCAGGAAATGGAGCAATTAGTTTTTGAAATTCCGAAACATGATTATTCTGCCCAGCAAAAAAAACTGGCGCTGCCTGTCAGTCCCTGGAAAAAACGGCTCTTATTTATTCCCGCTGCTGCGGGCTGGCTGCTGCATATTCCTGTTTCGTTTTATCCCAAAAGGCTGGTATGGAAATACACTTCTCAAAACGACCACTATGACTCAGCAGTAGCTGCTTTATTCATTCTGCTATACCTTCCTTATGTTACGCTGCTAACCGTTATTTCGCTGCTCATTTTTAAAAGCTGGTGGGCATTGCTGCTATTACCATTTACCATGTTTGCCGGCTGGAGCTACCTGCAACTGAAACCGCAAATGAAGCAGCAGTAAGATGTACGAATTGCTGACCGTTGACCGATTGTCGATTCACGGTTGATGGCTGATTTAATGATTTCTGATTTGATGATTCGCAAGGTGTACATTGTATGATGTACGATGTACGGCGCAGCGATTGCCGATTCACGATTGACAGCCGTTGTCTGATGACCGGTTGCTGATTTACTATGAACCATTACTCATTAGCGGCCAGCTCAGCAATATTTTTTGCAGCAATAAAGCCGGTTGTCCATGCATGCTGAAAATTAAAGCCGCCCGTCACTCCATCCACATCCAGCACTTCGCCGGCAAAGAAAAGACGGTTGACTTTTTTGCTCATCATCGTTTGCGGATCCACTTCGCTTAGCCTTATGCCTCCCGCTGTTACAAACTCTTCTTTAAACGTTGTTTTGCCTTTCACCTCTGCAGGGTACTGGCTCAGGTTTTTTGCCAGCCTGTTTTGCTCTTTTGCAGAAAGGTCGGCCCAGCGCTTGCCGGGGTTAATATCTGAGTAATGAAGCAGGTACTCCCACAGCCTGTTGGGCAATCCCAAAGAATTCTTATTCCCTGTTTTTTGCGCAGCAATATCATATCTCCATTGCTGAAATAAGGCTACGAGCTGTTGCTCATGATAATCCGGTGTCCAGTTGACCTGCAGGGGAAAATGCCAGCCTTTGCCTTTTAATACCCGTGCTCCCCATGCGCTCAGCTTCAATACAGCAGGCCCGCTCATACCCCAGTGGGTGATAAGCAGGGGGCCTTCTTCTTCCAGCTTTGTACCCGGTATCTTCACTTTTGCTTTTTCCACGCTTATGCCCATTAGCGCTGTAATGTTATTGCCGGGCAGGTTGAATGTAAACAGCGAGGGCACGGGCTCTTCCACAGAATGGCCGAGAGCAGTTATCCAGTCAAACTGTGTATGCCTGGGATATCCGCCTGTGGCTATGCACAGGTAGTCGGCCGTT
>DAOLFO010000163.1:0-7029 GCA_035326305.1 Chitinophagaceae bacterium | reverse complement strand
TTATAATCTTTACACCGGTAGCCGTTTTGTACATATTGCTCCCGTAGTAAGCTTCCGTGGTTACAGAAAGCGGGTTGCTGTAGGACTCATCCCAGTTGCTGCCGCTGCTCATGGTCAGCAGGTCTTTGATGCGCAGCTTTGCTGCCATACCCTCTCTGAACTCCGGCAGGAAATCACCGGCCGGCTGCTCCACAGATTTAATCTTTCCTTCTTTAATAGCCGCACCGATGAGCAGGCTGGTAATGCTCTTTGCCACGGAAAAAGAATTAGACCAGGAGGAATCACTGTACCCGTCCCAATAGCGCTCATACAGCAGCGAATCATTTTTGATAACGACAAGCGCCACTGATTTCAATTCATCCAGCAGGGCGGCAAGCGAAGCCGGGGGCTGCTGCTGGTTATAGCTTTGGCTAACGGGCCAGGGCTGTTCGGCAGCCACCGCCACCGTATCGTTAGTAAAAATTTTATAGTCGTCAATATCCGCAAAGTTGTACCATACTGCCCTGAACAGGTAAGTGCGCCCGCTGATGAAAGCATAAGCTGAAAAAATAAGAATAACAGAAAGCAGGAAAATAAAGAGCCCTTTAAAAAACTTTTTCATACCAGTAGCTTTGCGGAAAGATACAGTAAACAGGCGACAGGCCATCGTCCATGGCCTGTCGCCTGTGGTCTATCGTCTATATACTTTACTTCAGATTCACGATCCGCTTATCTTTCGGATATTTTACGGAGTAAGTAAACCGGAATTTTTTGCTCTCACCCGGCTTCAGGCTTAGCTTCCATGTCAGCACGCCTGTTTCTTCATTCACCATCGCTACGCCGCCATCTTCCAGCTTTACCTCCACTTCTTTAATGGTGCTGAGCGGGTACTGATCCTTCAGCAGCATGTTTACATCCGTCAGCTTATTATTTTTCACTATCAGCTCATAGGTAAATGACTGGCGGTTGCTGCCACCGCTGCTTTTCAGGCTGCTCAGCTCTTTTACTACTGATCGTTTTACCACCACCCGTTTATCCTTGCCGAGCGACAGGTTCAATGTATCCATTGTTGTATTGGGATCAATCACCGATTTACCAATATAGGTATCATCCATAATGATATTGGCATCACCGGGCAGCAGATCCAGGTTTTGCCAGTTAGCCACTTCTGCCAGCAGGTAGGCTTCTTTGTCGGCACGGGGCACGGCATAGTTTTTCAGCACGGCGGCTATCTCTTCGTCTTTAATCGCCACGCTGTGCAGTTGCCCGTCACTGGTAATGTCGTAAGGCAGATCAATTTCAAAATTAGTATTGAGCTGGCCTTCGCTCAGTGTCATAAACTCCTGCAGGGTGGAAAGGCCTGTGGTGTCTGCGTCAGTTTCTGTTTGAATATACTCATCCGCTAATCCCCTTATCCGTATTTCCTGTTTTTCTTTAGCAGCAGGCATTGACTGAATGGTATTGCGCATGGCATTAATACCTGCCACCCGCCCCTGCAGGGCATTATAGATTTCCGGTACATACAGTTGCAGGTACCAGGGCGTCAGCACAGGTGCGCTGACGCCAAAATTCGGCGTGCCGGTGCTCAGTGTCAGCTTTGTATTTTTCCAGTCTATGCCGGTTGTCTGTGTGAGGGACGCTTTATATACCAGCTTTATTTTATTGGTTTTTGAGTTGACACGGATATCAAACACCGGTGTCCACCCGGCCCGGCTGGTATAGTAGGAAAGAGACACCGGTATTTCGCCCACCCGGCGGCTCATTACCTGCAGGATGAGCTGCCCGTATGGCTTTTGCCTCTCCTGTGCACCGGCCATTTCCCGGATACGGTTTTTTAACTCCTGCATACGCTGCTCCTGTTGCTGCAGGCTGATGTTATGCTGGTAAATGGCTGTTTTTGATTTTTCAATTTTCCCGTTATAATATTCCACCAGTTTCAGCACTTCTGCGCCGGATACGGTTTTATTGCCGCCGCTCAATGCTGATTCGATGAGCGAGCCGGTCTTTGCCATCGTTTCCTGTTCAATAGCGATTTGATTTCTGATACGCCCTGCCTCCTTTTCAAGCACCTGCAGGCTGTCCTCCAGCCGCTGCAGCTCCTTTGTTTTTACCGGGGGCAATGTTTTGGGATAAAAAACACTGAAGCGGTGTGAAAGAATGGAGACATCTTCCGGGCAACTGATCTGGAGCGTATTAATATCCACCGAAGTGCTCAGCCGGTCAATGACAATAAAGCGGGTGCCCATACCTACCTGTATTTTAGCCTGGTGGGTTATTTCGGCGCCATAGCCGAAATAAACAGTGGCAGCCGGCAGGGTGGCTACAGCCCGCGCCGTGTCTGAATTAATGGCACGCACCGGCATCATCCAAAGGGTACACAGTGCGGCGGTCCATATTATTTTTTGCATACACTATATTTTATGCACCAGATGCACCCATGCGGGCAGTTACATAAACAGTTCCTTATTTTTGCCGCCCCTGCAAAAAACAAGGACAGGCATAAACCGAATGGCAAAATCGAAAGCAGAAGAAACACCGCTGATGCAGCAGCACCGGGCTATCAAGCAGAAATACCCCGATGCCATACTGCTGTTCCGGGTAGGGGATTTCTACGAAACTTTTGGCCAGGATGCCGTCATTGCATCGCAGGTTCTTGGGATAACTTTAACAAAAAGAAATAATGGCGCCGCTTCTTCGCTGGAGCTGGCCGGGTTCCCTCACCATGCGCTGGACACTTATTTGCATAAATTAGTAAAAGCCGGCTACCGGGTAGCCATCTGCGATCAACTGGAAGATCCCAAACAGGCCAAGGGCATTGTAAAAAGAGGCGTTACCGAAATGGTAACACCCGGTACTGCAGTAAATGACAAATTGCTGGAGCATCACTCCAACAATTTTTTAGCCGGGCTCCATTTTGCCGGCAATGATCAGTACGGGCTGGCTTTCCTGGATATGTCAACAGGGGAATTTTTAATAGCCAGTGGCGACAGGGAATATGCAGACAAACTGCTGCAGAGCTTCAGGCCGGCTGAAGTGATCTTTCAACGCCACCAGCAGAAGAAATTCAAAGAATTTTTTGGCGGCAAAATGTACACCTATACGCTGGATGAATGGATATTTGATGCCGGCTATGCGGAAGATACCCTGCTGAAGCATTTTCAAACACATTCCCTCAAGGGCTTTGGCGTGGATACCATACATCCCGGTGTGATAGCTGCCGGCGCCATCATTCATTACCTGAAAGACACGGAGCACCCCAACCTGCAGCACATCACTTCGCTGCAGCGTATAGACCGTGATGATTTTTTGTGGATGGACCGGTTTACCATCCGCAACCTGGAGTTGGTAAGCGGAGCAGGAGAAGCAAAGCACACCCTGCTGGGTGTGCTGGACAATACTTCATCGCCGATGGGCGCCCGCCTGCTGAAGCGCTGGATCATTTTCCCGCTGAGAGATGTAAACCGTATCAATGAACGGCTGCGTACAGTAGAATACCTGATCAGGGAAACAGAGCTGCGCCCGGCGCTGATACAGGCTATCCGCCAGTGCGGGGATGTGGAGCGCATCATTTCCAAAATACCCCTGAAGAAAATCAACCCCAGGGAAGTACTGCAACTGGCCCGCGGCCTGCAGCAGACAGACCTCATAAAAAACCTGTACCGGCAAAGCACTGATGACTACCTGCTCCGGCTGGGTGATACCCTGAACCCCTGCCCGCATATCATTGCCAGGATCATACAGGAAATACAGGATAACCCGCCGGCCATAGCCGCTAAAGGCGGCATGATACGCAATGGTGTAAATAAAGACCTGGATGAGCTGCGCCGGATTTCGCAAAGCGGAAAAGAGTACCTCACCCGTATGCAGCAGCAGGAAGCGGAGCAAACAGGTATTTCTTCGCTGAAAATAGGGTTCAACAATGTATTTGGTTACTACCTGGAAGTGACCAATGTGCATAAAAATAAAGTACCCACCACCTGGATACGCAAGCAAACCCTGGCAAATGCCGAACGCTACATTACCCCTGAACTGAAAGAATACGAAGAAAAAATAACCGGCGCTGAAGACCGCATCCTGCAACTGGAGCTGCAGATCTATGAGCAACTGCTGAATGAACTGAGCGATTACCTGCTGCCGGTGCAGACCAATGCGGGCATCATTGCCATCTCCGACTGCCTGTGCTGCTTTGCTGAAAATGCCATCCGCTATCAGTACAAAAAACCGGTGCTGCATGAAGGCATGGAGTGGATGGTAAAAGAAGGCCGCCACCCGGTGATTGAACAAAACCTGCCACCGGGCGAAGCTTATATTCACAATGACCTGGAGCTGAATGATACGGACCAGCAACTGATCATCCTTACCGGGCCTAACATGAGCGGTAAATCGGCCCTGCTGCGGCAAACAGCGCTGATTACCCTGATGGCGCATACCGGTTCATTTGTACCTGCCACGGAAGCAAGGATACCGCTTACGGATAAAATATTTACCCGTGTCGGCGCTTCCGATAACCTGAGCAGCGGTGAATCCACCTTCATGGTAGAGATGAATGAAACAGCCAGCATCATCAACAATATCACCCCGCGCAGCCTGATACTGCTGGATGAAATTGGCCGCGGCACTTCCACCTATGATGGCATTTCCATTGCCTGGAGCATAGCAGAGTATTTGCATGAGTCGCCGCACCGGCCCAAAACGCTTTTTGCCACACACTATCATGAGCTCAATGAGCTGGAAGAACGGCTGCCCCGTGTAAAGAATTATCACATCACCAATAAGGAAACCGGTAACAAAATCATCTTCCTGCGCAAACTGGCGCCGGGAGGCAGCACCCACAGCTTTGGTATACATGTGGCTAAAATGGCCGGTATGCCTTCATCACTTATCAGCAGGGCCAATTCCATACTGACACAGTTGGAAAGCAAACAGGTGGACAGCATTGGCACCAGGGGAGACGCATCGCTGAAAAGTAAAATGAAGCAGGTGGCACTGCCCCAGATGCAGCTTTCCATTTTTGATGCCCACAGCGAAACCTTTGAAGAAATCAGGAAGCTGCTGGAAGGAATGGATATTAACCGGCTCACCCCCGTAGAAGCTTTACTAAAGCTGCAGGAGATAAAAAGCAGGCTGAAATAGGCTGAAAACAACCCTTTATTCGTAAATCTACGAAGGACTTTTGCCCGATTTTGCCAAATCCGGCATTTACAATTGTCAATACTAAGTGTAAATACTTATAAAACGCTGCTTATTTGCAAATAAGTATTTACACTTATATTCAATATCCTGTCAATGAAAAAGCTGCTATCCCTTTTACTCCTTGTGCCCTTTTCGGGCATTGCCCAAACCTGCTTCCCCACCCCCTCCGGCGATCAGACAAGCTACGGCACCGGCAACCGGTGGATAGGCTATGTGTATAACAATGCCAACTTTACCCAGTACTATGGATTTGTAAGGGAAGGGACTATAACAAACCCCAATTTTGATCAAAACTTTGGTGGCAGTAATACCAACTACGCTACCAGCGGCTGTGCTGTAAACACCAATACCTTCAGCGTACGCTACAAGCTCACGAAAACATTTGCTTTCGGCACTTATGATTTTACTGTGGGCGGCGATGATGGCTACCGGCTCAGCCTTGACGGGGGCGTCACCTGGCTGATTGACCGCTGGTTTGATCAAAGCTATAATACCACTACAGCTTCCATAGTGCTGAATGGCACTTACAACATGGTATTGGAGTTTTATGAAAATACCGGCGATAACCGGGTGTCTTTTGCTGTGGCCGGCCCTTTTTGCGCAGGTACGGAAAACACGGCCATTTATGGTACCGGGAATATCTGGAACGGGTACGTGTACGATGGCACTAATTTCAATGCATACAAAGGCATGGTGCAAAACGGCACTGCCGGCAATATGTCTTTTGATGAAAACTTTGGCGGCAGCAATACTACTTATACTACCAGCAGTTGCGGGGTGCAGACAGAGACTTTCAGCGTACGCTACCGCCTGCGCAAAACATTTGCCAATGGCAATTACTCCTTCACGGTAGGCGGAGACGATGGTTATCGCTTCAGCTTAGATGGTGGCGCCACCTGGGCAATTGATAACTGGAATGACCATTCATATACCACTTCACTCTATACCACCAACCTGAATGGTACCTATGATATGGTGTTGGAGTTTTATGAAAACGGCGGCGACAACCGGATCAGCATCAGTATGGCTGCTAATTTTGTGTTACCCGTGCACCTTGTATCATTTTCGGCACAGCAGGCAAACAGCAACAGCACTGTGCTGCTGAAATGGCAAATAACAGAAAACAGCAACCCGGCAGTATTCGTTGCGGAACGCAGTACAGATGGCATGACTTTCACTGCCATCGGGGATGTTCCGGCAACAAATACATTGTCATACCGGTTTACTGACAATCATCCGCCAGCGGGTATCATATACTACCGCCTGCGCATGACTGACCAGGCCGGGCAGGTATCTTACTCCGGCATAGCCACCGTTCACCAGGTGACCGAAGGCAGGTTGGTAAGCATTTATCCAACAGTGGCTACCAGCAGTGTTGTAAATATAAAAACAGGTAAATCACTTACTGCAGCGCAGGTGCATATCACCGATCTTTCAGGTAAGCTGCTGCTGCGCCTGGCTCCCGGGCGGCTGGCAGCAGGCCAGGTATACCCGTTAAATATGACAGGTAAAGCATTAGCGCCCGGAATTTACTTAGTGCAGGTCTATGACAAAAACGAAAAAATAGCTACGGGAAAAATTGTAATACCGTAATATGCGACCAGCCAGTATTGGAGGAAAGCAGCAAATCGGCAATCGTGAATCGGGGCAGTCAATAGTCAACGGTCAACAGACCACAACCGGTACGCTGTTCGTAAATCTTAAATCGAAATTCGTAATTCGCTGTACCAGTCTCTCAGAGGCCTCCTGCGTCGGCATGACAAGCGGCTGAAAGCGGGAAGCGGATGAGGGCCAACAATCGGCAATCGTGAATCGGCAATCGACCGCTGATGACTGACCACTGACCACCGATTATCA
>DAOLFO010000162.1:0-7090 GCA_035326305.1 Chitinophagaceae bacterium | reverse complement strand
ATCAGGCATCATCAAATCAGTCATCGTGAACCGTCAATCGAAGCGCCTGACAGCTTGCAGCTAATAGCTCATAACTAATGGCTTTCCACAAATCATCAAATCAGAAATCAGTAAATCAGAAATCGACCATTGACCATCGATCAACAGCCTGCACGCCATCTGTTACCGCAAGCGCTTCATACTAACTACACTTTATTATTATTGTTAATACCGCAAGATGCTGATTCATATAGTTTTTAAAACTTAATGGAATTGGGGTTTCTTTTTTGGTTTTTCCCTATATTCGGTCGTTTCATTCAATTGCTTATGCTAAAAAGGGAGAGACAGGCGTTTATTTTGCGGCAGGTAAACCTGCACAATAAAGTGCTGTCCGTTGACCTGAGTCAGCAGATGAGCGTATCGGAAGACACTATACGCCGCGATCTGAATGAGATGGCCCAGATGGATAAGCTGATTAAGGTGCATGGGGGAGCCCTCTCTAAATCTTTTCATCTTTCCATACCTTCTGATAATGTGTATGCGCTTGGCGGAAAAAAAGAAATAGCTGTCAAGGCTTCCCGGCTTATCAAAGACGGAATGTTTGTGCTTACTACCGGTGGCACTACCATCCTTGAGCTGGCCAAGTCGCTGCCGCCGGGCCTTTCTGCCACTTTTATCACTACCAGCCTGCCTGCGGCCTATGAGTATATACATCATCCAAACATTGAGGTAATCTTCATCGGGGGCAAAGTGTCACGCACTTCGCAGATATCCATTGGCGCAGATGTGGTGGCCAAAGTCAGGGATATAAAAGCGGATATTTGCTTTTTAGGCACTAATGCAATCGATGTGTATGCGGGCCTTACTGATAATGACTGGGACGTAGTGGAGGTAAAGAAGGCAATGATTGAATCTTCACGTGAAATAGTGTCGCTGGCGATAGCAGAAAAGCTGAATACTTCCCAGCGGATTAAAATTTGCAATATTAACCGTATTAACACGCTCATCACCGACCTCAGCCCGGAAGAAGCTCCGTTAAAACCTTACCGGGAGTCAGGGGTAAATGTTTTGTAGGCAGCTATGGTTTGGGGCAATGTAAAAGCCAAGAACCAAAGGGTACAATCGTGAATCGGCAATCGGTGAGCCGTACATCATACATCACACATCGTACAATTTGCCAGCTTCTTCCCGCTTTGTCACGCTGAGCAAGGCGAAGCGTCCCGGAGGGTACTGCCAAAAACCTGTTGGCAATGTTTTACATAATCAGTTGCTGAGATGCCTCCTGCGTCGGCATGACAAGCGGCGGAAGGTAAATCATCAAATCAGCCATCGTGAACCGTCAATCGTCAATCGTCAATCGAAGCACCTGACAGCTTGCAGCTAATAGCTCATAGCTAATGGCTCAGCAAGTTTGTAAATCCTAAATCGAAATTCGTAAATCGCTATGCCGTACATCTTACATCTTACATCATATATCGTACATCACACATCATTCCTTTTTCAAAAACCTGAGATTGCGCTGTATGCCTTTCCATTTTGCCCGGTGCAGCGGGGAGTGGCGAAAGATTTTTTTAAAAGTTTCTTCTGTCATTTCTTCCCAGTCGGCAGAGCCCAGGTTTAAAATAGCAGGTATAGGCCGGAATGCAGGATCAGTGGCAGGCCTGCTAAAGCGGTTCCACGGGCATACATCCTGGCAGGTATCGCAGCCAAACATCCAGTTATCAAACTTTCCCTTCATAGTATCGGGAATAAGCATATCCCTCAGCTCAATGGTAAAGTAAGAGATGCATTGGCTGCCGTTGATCGTTTTGTCCGGCAGAATGGCGTTAGTAGGGCAGGCGTCTATACAGCGGGTGCAGGTGCCGCAATAATCTTTTGCAAATGCATCATCATAGTCAAGCGCCAGGTCTGTGATAAGCGTGGCAATAAAGAAAAAGGAGCCGGCGTGTTTGGTTATCAGGTTACCGTTTTTGCCTACCCAGCCCAGGCCGCTGCGTTGTGCCCAGGTTCGCTCCAGCACCGGGGCAGAGTCTACAAAGCCCCGTCCTTGTATTTCACCAATATTTTCCCTTAGTTCAGCAAGAAATTCGTTGAGTTGCGCACGTATCACTTCGTGATAATCCTGGCCATAAGCATATTTAGCCACCTGCGGCGTATCGTCCGCTTGCTTTACCGGGGGATAATAATTTTTTAGCAATGTAATAACCGAGCGGGCGCCGGGAACGAGCAGGCAGGGGTTTACTCTTAGATCGAAATAATTTTCCATGTACTGCATGCTGCCGTGCATGCCCTGGTGCAGCCATTTTTCCAGCTTTGCCGCATCCTCATCCAGCATTTCGGCTTTGGCTATACCGCAATAGTCAAAGCCGAGCCGTGCTGCGGTTGATTTAACAAGCCTGGTATGAAAAGAATTAGCATTCAATTTGATAGAAAGTCTGGTTGCGTACTTTGCAAAGATACAACTGGCATTTTTCAGTTTTATTTTATACTATTGTGTTTTAGTGAACCGAATAAATACCACCCCGAACTATGAAAAGAAGTCTGCTTGCAGCCATCGTCATGACAATGGCGGCCACTTTTGCCGCCGGCCAGGAAAAGCTGAAAATAAAATTTGGGAAAGTTGATCCTGAAGATTTTAAAACCACTGTTTACAGCATAGACAGCAGTGCCAGCGCTGTAGTACTGGCCGATGTGGGGTCTACTTCTATTACCGGAAATAATAAAGGCTGGTTTTCGCTGGAGCATAAGCACTTTAAGCGGGTGCATGTGCTCAATAAAAACGGGTATGATATCGGCAATGTGGAGGTATCCCTCTATGCCGATGGCAACCGGGAAGAAGAGCTGCTGAAGCTGAAAGCTGTCACTTACAACCTGGAAAATGGTAAGGTGGTGGAGACAAAGCTGGAAACCAGGTCAGGTGTCTTTAAAGAAAAAATAAATAAGAACTGGGTAAGGCAGAAGTTTACTTTCCCTAATCTGAAGGAAGGGTCCATTATCGAGTTTGAATACACGATAAAATCTGATTTTTTGTTTAACCTGCGCCCCTGGGAGTTTCAGGGCGCTTACCCGCGGTTGTGGAGCGAGTATAATGTATCTATCCCCCAGTTTATCAGCTATGTGTTTTTGAGCCAGGGTTATCTTGCACCGTATATAAAGGATAAGAAGGATAGGCAGGAAGCTTTTGCAGTTACAGATAATTCCGGATCAGGCCCTTCGGAGCGATATACATTTACCTCAGGCGTTACCGATCACCGCTGGGTAATGAAAGATGTGCCGGTGCTGAAAGAAGAAGGCTTTACTTCCACGCTGGATAATCATATTGCGAAGATAGAGTTTCAGCTATCCGAATACCGTGAGCCGCTGGCCTATAAAAATATTATGGGCTCATGGTCCCAGTTGGGAAAGGAGTTGAGCGAAGCCGAATACTTTGGAGGCCCTTTGCAGAAAAATAACGGCTGGCTGGGAGAGACCATAGATGATTTAATAAAAGGGGCACAGGGCGACAGGGAAAAGGCGAAACGGATATTCAGCTATGTACAAAATAATTTTACACGTACCCGGCGGGGTGGCCTTTACCTGGATCAAAACCTGCGCAACATTGCTAAAAGCAAAAAAGGTACAACGGCAGAAATTAACCTGCTGCTGGTGGCCATGCTGCGCTATGCTAATATCACTGCCGATCCGCTGATGCTGAGCACCCGCTCACACGGGTATACCTACGCCATGTACCCGCTTATTGACCGGTTTAACTATGTGGTAGCAATGGCTACTATAGACGGGAGGCCCTGCTACCTGGATGCAGCAGAGCCAAAGCTGGGTTTTGGGCGGCTGGCTTACGATTGCTACAATGGGCATGCCCGTATTATGAACGCCAGTGCCACACCGGTTGACCTTCTTTCCGATTCGCTGATGGAGCGAAAAGTCAGCTCTATATTTATGGTCAACTCCAAAGAGAAAGGAATCATCGGGTCCATGCAGCAGACTCCCGGCTACTATGAATCCATGAGCCTCCGGGAGCGGATCAGTGAAAAAGGACAGGAACAGTTGTTTGCTGATATCAAAAAGGCCTATAACGCTGATATAGAAATTTCAGATCCGGTAGTGGATTCACTCAAAAATTTTGACGAAAACCTGAAAATTAAATACGACTTTACCTTTAAACATAATAACGAGGATATTATTTATTTCAACCCCATGTTTGGAGAGGGATACAAGAATAACCCGTTCAAATCTGCAGAGCGGATGTATCCGGTGGAAGTGCCCTATGCAATGGATGAAACATATCTCCTGCGCATGGATGTGCCGGAGGGCTATGCACTGGATGAACTGCCCAAGCAGGTGGTGGTAAAGCTATCGGAAGATGAGCCCAGCTTCTTTGAATACCGCATTGCAGAGTCAAACGGTACCATTTCCCTGCGGTCACGCTTATACATCACCCGTACTTATTACCAGCCGGAGGAGTATGAGATGCTCCGCGAATTTTTTAACCTGGTAGTGAAAAAGCATGGCGAGCAGATTGTGTTTAAAAAGAAATAGCGTCATGAAAAGAATTCTTTTTTTATCCATCACCTTTTTTGCTGTTTCGATGGCGGTTTCCGGTCAGAACTATGCCGTATCCGGCATACCTGCTGCTTTGCTCAAAAATGCAAATGCCGTTATACGCCTGGAGGATGAAGAGCTGGAGGTAATGAACCCGAAGCAATCTGTATTTACCCGCCACTATGCCATTACTATCCTTAATGAAAAAGGGGATCGCTGGGCTGAGCTGGTAGAATATTATGACAAGCTGAGAGCTATCAGCGATGTGGAGGGCTACCTGTACAATGCTGCAGGAAAGCAGATCAGGAAAATGAAGAAAAAGGATATGGAGGATCTGAGCAGCGTATCGGATATGAGCCTGATGGAGGATGACCGTATCAAGCGTCACAATTTTTATCACCGGGATTACCCGTACACCATAGAGTATAAAGTGGTGATTGAAAATAAAGCCAACCTGTTTTTCCCAATGTGGGCCCCGCGGTATGATGAGTTAGTTTCGGTAGAAAAGAGCACCCGGCGTATGATAAGCTCCCCGGACTATGAAATCAGGTATAAGGCATTTAACTATGCGGGGCAGCCGGAAATAACAGAAGAAAAAAAGAAAAAGGTGATGACGTGGAAAGTGTCGCAACTGCCGGCGCTGGTGCGGGAGCCCTATGCGCCTATGTGGCATGAGCTGAGCACTGCTGTTATATTTGGGCCCACCGCTTTCCAGGTAGGCGAGTATAAAGGAAATATGATGAGCTGGCAGGATTTTGGAAAATTTGTATATGCCCTGAAAGAAGGCAGGGATAAGCTGCCGGATGTAGTAAAAATGAAAGTGAAGGAAATTACCGGCCCGCTACCTGATAACAGGCAGAAGATAGCGGCGCTGTACAGGTATATGCAGCAAAATACCCGTTATATCAGCATACAACTGGGCATAGGCGGGTGGCAGCCTTTTGATGCAGCCTATGTGGCCTCAAAAGGATATGGAGACTGCAAGGCGCTGACCAACTATATGTACAGCCTGCTGAAAGAATCGGGCATCAACTCTTATTATGCCCTGGTGCGTGCAGGGAAAAATGCCAATTATATCACAGAAGATTTTCCTGCGCAGCAGTTTAACCATGTGATTTTATGTGTGCCCGACGGGCAGGATACGGTTTGGCTGGAATGTACCAGCCAGACGATGCAGCCGGGTTACCTGGGCGATTTTACATCGGACAGGGTGGTGCTGCTGGTAGACGAAAACGGCGGCCGGATGGTACGCACACCAAAGTATGGTGTGCAGCAAAACCTGCAGGTAAGAAATCTTTCTGCTGCGCTGAATGAATCAGGCACGCTGAATATAAAAGCCAGCACCCGCTATGCTGCCCTGCAGCAGGATGACCTGCACGGGCTGATCAATAGCCTGACGAAAACAAAAGTGAAGGAATATTTGCATGAGCAGCTTGACTTTGCCACGTATGATGTCAATAGCTTTGATTACAAAGAGCAAATAAGCCAGTTGCCGTATATACAGGAGTCGCTGGATATAACAGTTAGCAATTACGCTACAGTAACGGGAAAGCGTTTATTCATTACTCCCAATGTGATGACAAGGTCTTACCGGAAGCCGGTCAGGGATGAAAACCGGCGGTACGATATGCTGCTGGGAAATGAATACCAGGAAATAGATTCAGTAACTATCAGCCTGCCGCCAGGCTTTCAGCCGGAAGCCATACCTAAGCCGCGGGAGATAGAAAGCCCATTTGGAAAATACCGGGCTGAGATAGTGATGAAAGAGAACCAGCTATTTTATTACCGCCGTATGGAGCAGTACGGGGGAAGGTTTCCAGCCGCTGATTATGATAAGCTGGTTAGCTTTTACCAGGATATTTATACGGCCGACCGTGCCAGGGTGGTGCTGGTCAAGCAGGATAATGCGGAGAAAAAAGCATTTTAAAGCTACACGTATACAGGCCGGGATGCAGGTGTGATCCTGTTAGTAGTTTTCTTCCAGGTACATGCCTTTTATACTACTGCTTATTTCGATATTTTCTTTTACCAGTTCTACCCGGAGTTCATGGTCTATTTGCGCAATGTCTTTTAAAAAATTATTGACCGGGAGGACGAGCTTCTTTGAAAGGTATTGGCCTGCTTTTTCATACAGCATGCTGATTTCTTCTTTTAGCGCCGTGACGGTACCTGCTGCCTGTTGCCGGCTTTCCTGGTACGACTGCTGCAGCACGGCTTTGAACAGGCGCACAGCTTCTGTTTCCGCAAGGGGGTATTTGATAAGGGCAAGCATGGTACATCATTTACTGTAAAAGGGATAAATTTCGTGCCGGAACTGCCGGGCGTTTAAAACAGGTGCATTTTCTGTGCATTTCCCCATAAATGTGGAGAAATCTTCACTTTCCGGCTGCCACAGCCGGCTTATAGTTTTTTAATCCGCTGTCGCAAAAGCATTGCTGGCTGACCTGTTGTTTACTGGTATTGATTTGGGAAATGAAATAATGATGCATTATATTACTTGCCATGAGAGGAAATAATCAACTGGCCCAAACCGGCCGCATACTGTCCATTGACGCATTCAGGGGCATCACCA
>DAOLFO010000161.1:0-7138 GCA_035326305.1 Chitinophagaceae bacterium | reverse complement strand
GTATCATCAGCATCAGCCACAGGATATTATTGACTATGCAGCAGCAGCGGCGGTGGGCAAGCTGGGGGAGAAAGGTGATGCCACCCGGCAAACGGTAACCGACGTGCAGCGGATAGCAGCGGCAGCCAGGCAAAACCAACCAGTATGGAGCGCAACGAACAAATAATTTCACAAATAAAAATACAGGGCATATTGCCGCTTTTTTATCATCAGGAGGCGGGGGTATGTATCGCAGTCGTAAAGGCATTATACGAAGCAGGTGTGCGGGTAATAGAGTTTACCAACAGGGGCGGGGCCGCTTTTGACAACTTTAAGTCGCTGGTGGCACTGCGGGATAATGAGCTCAAAGACCTGGTGCTGGCGGTGGGCACTATCCGCACGGCGGAGCAGGCCAATAAATTTATGAAAGCAGGCGCTGACTTTCTGATCAGCCCGGTGTTTGATGCGGATGTATGTGATGCGGCCTATTTGCAAAAAGTGCTGTGGATACCCGGCTGCATGACACCAACAGAAATACATGTGGCAGAAAAGGCAGGATGTAAGCTGGTGAAATTATTTCCCGGAAATGTGCTGGGCCCGGGGTTTGTGAGCGGTATAAAAGAATTGTTTCCCGCCATGCAGTTTATGCCTACCGGTGGTGTGGAAGTGAATAAGGAAAATATAGGCGCCTGGTTTGATGCCGGGGTATGTGCGGTAGGGCTGGGCAGCAAGCTCATCAGTAAATCCGTACTGGACAATAAAGATTATACAACGATAACACAGCAGGCAGGAGCGGCAATGGACATTGTGCAATCATTCAAAAAATAAAACGATATGCAGCAGGCCATAGGCAAATACAGGTGGACAATTTGTGCCCTTTTATTTTTTGCTACTACGGTAAACTATCTTGACAGGCAGGTACTGAGCCTGCTGGCGCCCGACTTATCAAAAGAATTTGGCTGGAGCAATACGGACTATGCAAATATCACAGCGGTATTCCAGTTTGTCTATGCCATCTCCATGTTGTTTGCCGGACGCATCATTGACAGGCTGGGAACAAAAGCAGGATTTACCTGGGCTATTATCATCTGGTCTATCGGAGCCATCATGCATGCGTATGCTATCAGCATCGGCAAAGCTACTTCCGGCTTGCTGGCCATGATCGGTATTGGTGCAGTGCCTGTTTCTGTAGCAGGATTTATGGTAGCAAGGGCTGTGCTGGCTTTTGGTGAGTCAGGCAACTTTCCGGCTGCTATAAAAGCCACCGCTGAATATTTTCCAAAAAAAGAACGCTCTTTTGCCACCGGCATTTTTAACTCCGGCAGCAATATCGGCGCCATCCTGGCGCCGCTTACCGTACCGTGGATGGCGGCTAAATGGGGATGGGAGTCAGCCTTTATCATTATCGGCGCTATTGGCTTTATCTGGCTGTTTTTCTGGCAGCAGTATTATGCATTACCCAAAAAACAAAAGCGGTTGTCTGCAGCAGAGCTGACTTATATAGAAAGTGATAAAGAGGAAGCAGTGACGGATGAGAAAGCGGGAGAAAAAGTATCATGGTTCCGCCTGCTGGGCTACCGGCAAACCTGGTCTTTCTTTACGGGCAAGCTGCTGACAGACGGCGTATGGTGGTTTTTTCTTTTCTGGCTGCCGAAATATTTGCAGGCGCAATATGGCATGACAAGCACAGATATTATGCTGCCGCTGGCGGTGCTGTACAGCATGACGATGGTAGGCAGCATTGGTGGCGGATGGTTTCCCATGTATTTTATCAGGCAGGGCTACCAGCCGTATGACGGAAGGATGCGGGCCATGTTTGTCATAGCGCTGTTTCCCTTAGTGGTGCTGGCGGCCCAGCCCTTAGGGCATATTTCCTTCTGGATACCTGTTATACTGATTGGCATAGGCGCTTCTGCGCACCAGGCATGGAGCGCTAATATATTTACTACCGTGTCTGATATGTTTCCTAAAAAAGCAGTGGCCTCTGTAGTGGGCATCGGCGGTATGGCCGGCGGCCTGGGCGGTGTGGCTATTTCAAAAATAGGCGGGGCCGTATTTGATCATTATGAAAAGCTGGGCCATATTCAAACCGGTTACACCATCATGTTCACCTTCTGTGCAGTAGCTTATGTAATAGCCTGGCTCATTATGAAATCACTGGTGCCGAAGTATAAGCCCATTACAGATTTGTAAGGGAGTGAGGAATGAGTGGTGAATAATAAGTAACGTTTTGCGCTATTGAATATCCCTTATTTCAGGCAGGTGGTCATGGCAAACGGGATTAGCCATCAGGATATAAAAGAGTAAGCCTTAATGCCCCTTAACTCCTTAATGGTTAATTGGCTGCTAACCACCAGGAATGTAAAACGCATACAAGCAGCCATTATATACCTCCTGTGTGCGGCTCAAATAAAACAGGACACGTTAATAAGTAATGAGTGTGAGTAATGAATATGGAGTAGAGAATATTTACTACCAGATAATGGTTTTGAAATAGTGTGAATTTCCCGCCTTATCGGTCAAACAGCCTTACCAAAAAAAAGAAAAAGGTTTAACCACAACGTTAAACCTTAAACCTTGAACCTCTTAAACTCATTAAAACCCGCCTTTTCTGGTTTATAAGCACCCTGTACCTGTGAAGTGAATATGATTTTATTTGACTGTACAGTCTGGGTTCAGACTTTTGAATGTATTGATTTCCGCCGTCGGTATGCTATTCCCGTTTATAATGTCAAAATCTGCCAGTAAAGGATAGCTCTTTAATACCGGGCTGATGGTTGTCAACTGATTCTTACTAATAAAGACTCCCCGCAGAGCGTTCATGTTTTTCAATGGAGAAATATCTGTTATGCTGTTAGTATGCAGGTTCAGGTGCTGGATTTCTGTACAATTTTCTAAAGGGCTGATATCGCTGATATTATTACCGCTTGCGTGAAATACTTTCAGGTTGGTAAGATTGGCAATAACAGAGATGTCTTGAACATTTGTGCTATCCATCCAAAGCCGTTCAAGCTTAATTAACCCTGCAACTTCTGCAATGCTTCCAAGATTGTTTTTTGATAAACTAAGATCTACAAGGTGAGGAAAATTCCGGATGACACTGATATCAGTAACCTTTGTTGATTGTAAGTTTAATCCTGTCAGCTCCGTTAATCCGGCCAGCGGCAGTATGCTGGTGATGTTGACATTGGCACCAATACTGACGTACTGCATATCGGGAAGCCCTTTTATGATATCAACGGCGCTGTCATCAAGCTTATTATTGGAAACAAGAATACACTTTAGCCGGGTAAGCTGCCTCACAGGGCCTATGTCTTCAATGGCGTTGCTATAGGCGTACAGTGAGTCCAGCGAAATAAAATGTTCCAGGCCCTGTAGATTCTTTATTCCTTTCAGGCTGATGTCCAGGAATGTTATATTTTTTACATCCTTGTGCAATATTGCCCCGGAAGGTTTTGCTATTTTTCCTCTGACTGTATTTTCAAGCTTGGCATCAGGAAATATAACCTCATCTTCATCATCGTACTGGCTGCCTTGTGACAACTCATAGCAAATGACCGGAGAATAAATGTTATCACCCGGCGTAATGGTTTCTGACGGGCTGAACCGAAACTCATTACTAATATAACTGTAAGCTCTTATGCTGATTTCGTTTGTATTCTTGCATAACACTATTGATGCATCATACTTTCCCTGCTCATCCGACGTAAGCTGGTAGCTGGTTAGCGACCCGTTATTTAACCTGATCTCAAAGGGGTGATTCTTTAGTATGTCGTTATTGCAATTATAAAGTATACCGTTAAGAGAGAAAACGGTGACTTCCGCAGGAGGTGCGCTTACTTTGACCTTCTCCAGCCTGCTGGCGGTAAGAGGTGCTAATATCTTCTCAAAAGACCTGCATTTGAACGGTATTGTAAGCTTAAGCTCAATGTTGCTGGGGCAATTGATCAAAGTGGCCTCTCCGCGTGCATCTGTTTGGAAAGTGCCTAATAAATCACCTGTACTGGCATTACTGATTTCCACTTTTCTTGAACTTAAAGGGAAGCTGCTATCCCCGGCTACAAACTGGAGATTCAGCTCAAAGCTATTTTCTTCCAGGTCAAGATTCCAGATAGAGAAGTGGTTGACTTCAGCAGTATATTTTCCGTCATCTTTAGTGGCGTGCCCGGCCTGTATCCAGATGCCATATGTTTCATTAAAATGCCATAAGGGAATAGTGGCAGGGCTCCCGGGGGAGGCCGGCATTTCCATTTTTACAAGTTTTCCCGGGGCCACTTCCAGTTCATTACCTGAAGCATCATACAGGTCAATGCTGGCCATGCCAAAGCTGATCATCGCACGGAGCTGACCTGCACTATTCAGGCCTGACAGCATACCGGGCATTATTTGCGAAAAATTTTCTGCCTGGGGATCAATATACCTTCCTTCGATCCGTACTTCTCCCGTGTACGCATGGCCTTGTTTTGTTACAATGCTGTTTTCAGGAAAAACCAGCCCGATCTTTCCATCTATCGTTACAGATCCGCCTGTGCCGCTGTTTATAATGTTAGCAGCAGGCCTTTGCTGCAATACAATATCAACGTTATGGCTGATCTTTTCTTTTTTTGAAGGAGTAAAGGTTTTGAACCCATGCATATACCCCTTCTTTTTTACTGTTACCAGTGCATAATCCCTGTTTACTGTGATGGAGGCCCGGAAATTGTAAAAACCATTATTATCTGTATAGACTTCTTTTGAGCCTGCCTTTACTAAGGCACCGGTTACAGGCACGCCTGCTTCATCCAGCACCTGGCCGGCCAGGTAAACCTGGCGTAGGGCATAGGTTACTGCTTTTTTGAGCTTGGCATTTTCCTCCCGTAAAATCGAATTGGCTTCTTCCGGAGCCCGATTAACATAGTCAACTTCTTTTTGGCAGGAAAAAAAGAGTACGGCTATAAAAGCCAGGGATAAAACAATGTAAGATGGCTTCATACTATTCTAATGGTGGTACTGAAGCGGTAAAAATAATAGCTGACCGGGAGATAATGAATCAATAAGCCAACTAATTTATAAATTGGCAAATTGAGTATCAGGATATTGCGGCAACAGAGCGGCACCAGACCGCTCCGGGTTTTATTATGGCTAAAGCCATAAGCAGAAAAAGGCTTAACCACAACGTTAAACCTTAAACTTTGAACCTCTTAAACCTTTTAAACCTCTTAAACTCCTTCCCCCCTACAACAACGACACACTCCGCTTTACAAAAGCAGTCAGCTCAGCGCCGGTCAGCATACCCTGCGACAGCAGCGCCAGGTCAAAAGCCTGCTTCGCCAGCCCTTCCTTTTCAGTATCGCTTTCCAGTTGCGCCAGCCGGATGATCAGCGGGTGGTTGCCATTTACCGTTACTTTATAGTTGTCCGGCATGGAGCTATAGAAATTCATCATGCCGCCACCGCCCATAGCTGCCATATCTTTCATGCGGCGCATAAACTCATCCATCGTTACGGTCACAGGCAGCTCTTCTGCAGGCAGGGCTTCCACGGTTACGTTCATCTCCTGCTTGCTGATAGCTTTATCAAATACCGACTTTACTTTTTCCTTCTGCTCATCGCTCAGTGCCAGCGCCGGCGCATCCTCCTTTTCTATCAGTTTGTCTATGGTATCTGCATCCACTCTTTTCACCCTTGTTTTTTCCAGCTTTTGCTCCAGGTGGCTGATGAAGTGGTTGTCCAGCGGGCCATCCATCAGCAGCACATCATAGCTGCGGGCAGTGGCTGATTGTATAAAGGCGTCCTGCTTTGCTGTATCCGTGGTGTACAGGTATACCAGGTTGCCCTCTTTATCTTTCTGGAAAGGCTCCGTTTTGATCTGGTATTCTTCCAGGGTAAAATATTCTTTGGCGGTATTGGTCAGCAGGGCAAATTCTTTGGCCTTATCATAAAACTTTTCATCGGTGATCATACCGTATTTTACAAACAGGCCGATATCGGGCCATTTCTCTTCAAAGGCTTTGCGGTCTTTGCGAAACAGCTCACCCAGCTTATCAGCTACTTTTTTGGTGATGTACGTATTGATCTTTTTCACATTGCTGTCAGCCTGCAGGAAGCTGCGGGACACATTCAGCGGGATATCCGGCGAGTCAATCACCCCATGCAGCAGCATCAGGAATTCCGGTACAATGTCTTTCACTTCATCCGTAATAAATACCTGGCGGCTGAAGAGCCGGATCTTATTCGGCTTCAGCTCCGGCTCTTTTTTCACTTTGGGAAAATAGAGCACACCGGTCAGGTGAAACGGGTAATCCACATTCAGGTGAATCCAGAACAGGGGATCTTCAGAAAAGGGATAGAGCTCCTTGTAAAAGCTGAGATAGTCTTCGTCTTTCAGATCCGAAGGTGCTTTTATCCAGATGGGGTTGGTATTGTTAATGATATTGGACACTTCCACCTGCTTATATTGAGGCTTGCCGTCTTTGTCTTCGCCATCGGGCTCAGAAGTGGTCCGGGTGCCAAACTGGATGGGTACGGGTAAAAACGGGCAGTACTTGCTCAGGATTTCCTGCAGGCGGTGCTTTTGTAAAAACTCTTCAGACTCACTGTTGATGTACAGGATAATATCGGTGCCTCTTTCTGTGCGGTGGCCTTCGCTCAGCTCAAACTCCGTGCTGCCATCGCATACCCAGCGGGCGGAGGCGGCCCCTTCCTGGTAGGAGAGGGTTTGTATCTCCACTTTCTCCGCCACCATAAAGGCGGAGTAAAAGCCAAGGCCAAACTTGCCGATCAGCTCATTGGCATCTTTCGCTTCTTTAAATTTTTCGACAAACTCAGTGGCCCCGGAGAAGGCTATCTGGTTGATATATTTTTTTATTTCTTCTGCCGTCATGCCAATGCCTTGGTCGCTGATGGTGATGGTCCTGGCTGTTTCATCCAGCTTTACTTCCACTTTCAGCTCTCCCAGTTCACCGCTGTACTGGCCCAGCGCCGCCAGGCGCTTTATCTTTTGGGTGGCATCTACGGCATTGGAGGCTAGCTCCCTCAAAAATATTTCGTGGTCAGAGTAAAGGAATTTTTTGATAATCGGGAAAATATTCTCCGTATGGATGGAGATGGTACCTTTTTCCTGCATGGTCATAATCTTTTTATTGTCAGATGGCAGGGTAATATCAATTGGCGTTCCAATA
>DAOLFO010000160.1:0-7161 GCA_035326305.1 Chitinophagaceae bacterium | reverse complement strand
CACAGGTAGACCTGCCACGCAACCAGCGGAGCGGCCTTGCCACTGCCGTGCGCATACTCCGTAATATTGACGGCATCGGCCATATAGAGCTGGATGAAGAAGATGTGGTACGCCACCGCCTGGTAAAACAAATCCTGCGGGCCTATAACCATGAACATGAGCGGGAAAACCCGGAAGAAGGCAACCGCCAGCGCCCTTATCACAAAAAGGAGCAGTAGGGTACGCAGCTATAAACTACCTGTAGCATCTGCAGCACATGTTGCAGATGCTATTTTATTTCATACCTGCATCCGGTCATTTTCTGTATGAAATAATTACTTTTATCCTATGAAAAAAACACTAACGGTGATGCTGGCTGCTTTTCTTATAGCAGCCTGCAACAATAGCGATAAAAACGAAGCGGCAGAAAACGATATAGATGCAGCCCGCCAGTTTATACAGGCAGCACTGCGCAGCGATTATCAAAAAGCCAGGGCTTATATGATACAGGACACTCCCAACCTGGCCCGTATGAGCGCGGTGGAAAGAGTGCACCTGCCGCCGGAAGAGAAAAAAGGACTGGCAGGAGCCACTATCAATATTCACAATATAAACCGGGTGGATACAGTCACCACCATCGTTATCTTTTCCAATTCTTTTAAAAATAATCATGATACCCTGCGGGTAAAAAAAATAAACGGCCAGTGGCTGGTGGACCTGGATTATCTTTTTACACATGATACAGACAGTCTCACCCACATACCCCTGCTGCCGGGAGATACGCTGCCGGCAGAGTGAAAAAGCTCTTTGGTCAAATAAAAAATAGCCTGCCGGTGAAAGCCTGCTGAGAAGCAGGTACATTACATTTAAAAGTATACGTACGCAATATGCACAACCATCTTGTACATCATCCCTGGCACGGTGCCTCATATGGCAACCATGTACCGCAAAAGGTAAATGCGCTGATAGAAATACCGCAGGGTTCCCGCGCCAAATACGAAGTGGATAAAGCTACCGGCCTGCTGAAGCTGGACAGGGTAATTTACTCCTCTTTCCACTACCCTGTCAATTACGGTTTTATACCGCAAACACTGGGGCAGGACAACGATCCGCTGGATATACTGGTGCTGTGCTCACAATCTATTCAGAGCCTGTGCCTGGTGGAGGCCAATGTAATTGGCAATATGCAAATGATAGACAATGGCGAGCTGGATGATAAGATCATTGCCGTGGCAGCCAAAGACCCTTCGGTCAACCACTATCACAATATCGAAGACCTGCCCGACCATTTCCTGCTGGAGCTCCGCAATTTTTTTGAACAGTACAAGGTGCTGGAGAATAAAAAAGTGGAAATCGACAATTTCCAGGACAAATACACGGCCTGTAAGATTATTGATGCAGCCATCATATTTTATAAAGAAACCTACGGGAACGGGCAGGGAGCAGAGTGAACCGCATGGCCGGGAATAAAATTCAAAAGTGAAAAATAAGAAGGTATCTTCCTGTAATTTTTAAATTTTAACTTTTAGCTTTCCCCGCAACCCGTATCTTGTATGAGATAGTTTAAGCCAGTGATTTTATGCAAAGATTTTTTCTTATCAGTATCCTGTTTACTGTAGCCTTTGCTGTTCCGGGGCGCTCGCAGGAGGTTATTTATACTTTTGCCAATAACTACTTCCGCTCTTCTCCGTACAAGACTTCCTTCAGCCAGTTCTTACAACACCTGATGAAAGATCCTTCCCTCAGTGACAGGCGCACCGTCCTGCGGTCTGACAGTACGCTCTTTTCGTTTTCAGGCAGCTATACCTCTTTCAATCCTTTCTTTTTTAAACCCGGCCGGGTGGAAGTGTCTTTATTTGATGCCCCGCTTCAATTAGCAGATTCGTTGCCGCCCGCAGATACTATCATGGGTTACCAGTTGCTGGCTTACGCAGACGATACAGACCGTGGACTAAAAGAAATAAAAAAAGAGCAACAGAAAATACACCGGCATTACGGCAAAAAATTTTCAAACTATAACTACGAAGAATATAAGGATGACGGCACCCAGGAAGGTGAACAATACAACTACTTTGTTGCTCACCGCATGCTCTCCCCGCTTTCTGTGTCCTGGCACCGGCTAAAAGAAGATAAAAAGCTGGTATTGGTGATAAGCCTGCGCCTGAACATAAAACAGAATGTGGCCCTGCTACCAGAGCTTCCTGATAACCCGTAGGCTGTGCGTCCTTTTGCCGGTAGTGCTGTTGATAATCCCTTTTTTATCTATCTTATCAATCCTCACCTTGCCGGATGCATGAATGATATGCTCACTATCCAGCAGAATACCTACGTGCACGATTTCATCTTTATCATCAAAAAATGCCAGGTTGCCACAGGTCGCCTGCTTTAATTTTTCCACCGTATCCCCTTCCTGTGCCTGCTGCCAGGCATCGCGGGGCAGGCTGATACCAAGCCGACGAAAATTCACCTGCACAAACCCGCTGCAGTCCACCCCTAATATCGTTCTCCCTCCCCACTGGTATGGTGCATTGAGCCACTGTATAAAGTACTGTCTCATTTTATTTTCATCAGCTTCAAAGGTAGCGGCCTGCTCTACCGGCCCTTCTGTTTCATACACCAGCTCCCCTATCCGCCCTTTGCCTTCCTGCCAGTGAGGAAGGGCTGATGCCAGTGGCACCTGCAGCAGCTCTCCGTTCATGCGAATGCTGCTCAGCATCCCGGAAGTATAGCAGGCTGCGGGGGTTTTGGCATCATCCTCCGTTACTTCCTGCAAAGCCAGCGCTGTACTGATCCATCCTTCATAATTATCATGCAGGCTTTTCAGCTTTATCCATCCGTTCTTTTTTTCTTTTATGATTTTTACGGCTTCGCCAAAAAGCAACTGGCTGGTCATTTCAGACTGGTGCCTGCTTTTGCGGCGCATGGGTGAGGCCGGCACAATGATTCTTGCGTATTTCATTCCAAATTTTGCCCGAAATTATTCAAAACCTGCCGTCTTTCCTGTTATGAAATTGTTGCCTTACCGCATCTCATAGGCGGACCATTTATTTCCCCTGCTTTGGCTTATAAAAAAAATAGCTATTTTTCGCATGTGAACGCAGAAAAGTATGCCCATATCAGCGACCAGGAGCTGCTGGAGCGGTTTTATGCTGACCAGGACAAAGAATGGCTGGGCATCCTTTTACAACGGTATACCCTGCTGCTGCTGGGTGTATGTATGAAGTACCTGAAAAATGAAGAGGAAGCTAAAGACAGTGTACAGCAAATTTTCCTGAAAGTGATACAGGAGCTGGGAAAATACAAAGTGGACTACTTTAAGTCATGGCTGTATATGGTGGCCAAGAACCACTGCCTGATGATACTGCGGGACAGGCAAAGTAAAATTCCGGCGGAGCTGACTGAGCGGCATGCCACAGTGCCGGCAGAGGAAAATCAGCGGGAAGAGTTGCTGCAGCATGACCTGGCGCTGGAGCTGATGGAGCAGTCAATAGAAGAGCTGAACCCGGAGCAGCAGCAATGTGTAACTTTGTTTTACCTGCAAAAGAAAAGCTACCAGCAGATCAGCGATGAAACAGGCTATACCCTGATGCAGGTAAAAAGCTATATTCAAAATGGAAAGCGCAACCTGAAAATACTGATCGAACGAAAGCTAAACGACGAAACGAAAAGGTAATGCAGGAAAACCTGAAAGACATATTATCCCATCTCAGCGGCGAGATAGACCAGGAAACACTGCTGCTTTACCTGCAGGATAAGCTTTCTGCAGAAAAAAAGCATGAGCTGGAAAAACAGATAGCCGATAATGAATTTGCCAGTGATGCGCTGGACGGGCTGCAGCAGATCAGGGACAAGCAGCAGATCAGCTACATGGTGGAAATGCTCAACCGCGACCTGAAGAAAAAAGTAGCTAAGAAAAAACAACGGCGTGAAAAGCTGAAGCTGCCCGATCAGACAACCCTGTATATCGCTATCCTGATCATTCTTATACTAATCGTACTCAGCTATTTTGTGATAGTGCGCATGAACAGGCAATAGGAAGCCCGCATTTAAACCTGTTCGGGCCTTTTTTTTCTAAACAAGTTTACATACACCGATGCCGCCACAGCAAAGATGAGGCAGCCAAGCGTAACCCCATCCACTATGGAAGCGGGGATATCCTTTCCTGTTGCCTTATCTGCATAATATTTTATAAAAGAATTAGGGAGGCCCGTTTCTCCCAGTTCACGCTTTACCTGCCAGTGCCAGTCGGTAAGCGGGCAGTACCCCCATCCGTACCAGATGCCGAGCACAAACCAGGAGGCAGCAGTAATGCTGAGTACCGCCAGGTGCAGCCGCCGGGTAGCAGGCCATATCCAGCCGGTGAGATTAAAAGCGATGAGCACAAAATGTACCACCGCATAAACAATATCCAGCAGCGCTGCCATAGATGCAAGCTATTAAAATAAAAACAAAGGCCCGGAAAACCGGGCCCCGCTCTGCTTAACTCATATAATAATGTTGTCAGAACCGTGCAGCCATCGTAATACCGAATGTACGCGGAGCGCCCATCTGCACGGCGCCAAAATCATAAGCATAAGACAGGTAGCGCTCATCTGCAATATTGCGCATCCAGCACATGATGTCTGCCTGCTTCAGCCTTACACCAAACTTTGTATTCAGGAGGCTGTATCCTTTTTGCTCAATATTATTGGCAAGGTCAAAATAATGCCTGCCTACAGCCATCCATTCCATACGCACCACCAACTCAGCAGCTTTCCTGCTGCCGATACCGGCGCTGTATTGTGCAGCAAGCGAGGAGGTGGTGGAGGGGGTAAATACCTGGCGGTTGCCATCATAGTTTTCCTCTGACCCATTTTGTGACAGCTTCAGCGTTTTATACTTCGCATCAGTGTAGCCGAAATTATAATCAATATCCAGTCCTTTTGCAGGACGGGCCGTTATTTCCACTTCCGCTCCCTTGGTATTCAGCCGGCCCGCATTGCGGGTAAGGGTAACGGCGTCAGGAAGCACCAGCGTAGGCACTTGTGCATCGGTAATATTTGCATAAAACAGGGCCAGGTTGAGCAGTACCCTGTTACCGGGAAATATATTTTTTATACCTATTTCATAATTGTTGCTGTACTCCGGGTCAAACGGGTAAAGCGGTGGCGCAGAACCCGGATCGGTTGAGAGCTGTGTAAGCCCGCCTGCCCTGAAACCGCGGCTGTAAGTAGCATACAGGTTATGCGCCGGAGAAATAGCATATGCCACGCTCAGGCGGGGAGAAAAAGCGTTGAAGCTGGCAGTGGCGCTGGTATCAGGCTGTGTTTCAAATACCGGATCGGGCGATCCATCAGGCTGGTACTCTCCCAGCACCGACATTTTTTTGTGTTCATAGTCATACCGCAGCCCGCCCGTAATAGTCAGCTTCGGTGTAACAGCATAGCTTGCCTGCCCGTATACTGCCGCACCAGCGTTTTTACCTGTGGAGGTATTGATGAGTGAAAAATTCTTATCCGGCGATCCCAGCATATCGGCATCTTCTCCAAAATGCGTGGCCTGTTTGTTTGGCACTGATTGATGAAACAGGTAAACACCGCTTGTCCAGTTCAATGGCGATGCGGAAGTAAGCGAAGAACCGAGGCGAAATTCCTGTGTAAACACTTTTACATTATTCCAGCGCCTGCCATAATTATTGATGATCGTTACACCATCTATAGGTGAAAAATCCCCATCGAGCGGGTCAGTATAGTAGCGGTGGTTATTCTGCCAGGCTGTTTGTGAAGTAAAGCTTACAGCAGCTCCGTTATAATTAACAGACAAAGAAGAATTGAATGTATTATCCACCATCTTGCTGGTGGCATTTTGGGTTAGCTTAAAGGGGTTGTCAAAAGCTGCATCTGTACCATTTACCAGGGTAAAGGGGCCGTGGTTCCTGTTGTTGTTGTGCCTGGCATTCAGCGTAACAGAAAGGCGCGGTGTGGCTATATAAGTAAGATAATAATTGCCGGTAACGGCATGTTGCCTGTCAAAATCGCTGTTGTCCATCTCATTGGTATAAAAACCGCTGAAGGCATTGAACATACCGGCAGCACCTGCATACAGCTTATCCTTAATGAGCGGCATGCGTATACCGGCGCTGTACCGGTGGCGGCCATAATTGCCCACAGTTGCTTCTGCAAAACCATTGACATAGTTGCGGGGCTTGCGGGTGATAACATTGATCACACCGCCCATCGCATTGCGGCCATATAGTGTGCCCTGCGGGCCACGCAATACTTCTATCCGCTCCACATCAAAAAGCTGGGGGATATAGGTATCAAGGCTAAACTGGTTGACCCCATCCACGTACGTGGCCACTGCCGGATCGTAGGAAGTGGTGGTAATGCCCCGTATAGAGCTTACATTCCGGTCATCACCGGGATTGGCCGCATACAGGTTAGGCACAATAGCAGTAATGTCTTTTGTATTCCAGAGGCGGTAGTCCTGCACCTTCCCTGCTGTTAGTGCGGAAATGCTGAACGGAAGGGATTGCAGCCGCTCTTCCTTTTTCTGGGCTGATACGATCACTTCGTCCAGTTGCAAAGCTGAAGGCTGCAGCCTGATATCCACAGCGGCATGCTGGCCGGCCGTTATGGTTTTATTTACCGCAGCAAAACCGGAAGCGGAGATGAGTACCGTGTAGCTGCCTGCCGGCAGGTTTTTAAAAGTAAAAGTGCCCTGCTCATCGGTAAGGGCAGCTATCTCTGTATTTAATATAATAACAGTGGCTCCGGCAACAGGCCGGAGATCCTGGTCGGTTACTTTACCGGACAACCCCGTAGTTGGCTGACTGGCCACAATAAAGACAACTGCCATTGCTGCTGCAAAGAATACGATCTGTTTTCGCATAGCTGTGAAATTAACAGGAAGACTTTGAATGTCATAGCTTTCTATTTGCTTTTTCGTACATGCCCGCGCCGGGCTTATTTCCGAAAATTTTCAATATCAGCGTGTTGAAAAAATAATTTACGCTGAATCAGAATTTCCAATACTTTTAGTACATGCACCATCACTACCACCTGCTTTTTACCATCTACGAAATTGTAAAGGATCAGCCGCACCCGCTGGAATATAGTTGCCGGCCGCGGGAACTGATACTGCGCCAGTTCCAGGACTGGCCTGCCATACAGGAACACCTGAAGCTGCTGGAAGAAGAAGAAC
>DAOLFO010000492.1:0-1516 GCA_035326305.1 Chitinophagaceae bacterium | reverse complement strand
AGTTTGATGTGCTGCAAAACCCCAATGGAATTTTATTTGATCCGGCAGCGGTTTGCCATTCCATTTTTTCCTGGATAGATAATAGGCCTTACCGGGAGAGTGATCTTTTTTCCCTGCATGATATCTGGCATAGCTGGGCGCACCACAGCCGTTTTTCACATACCGACTCTGCCAGAACGCTGGAGCAAATCAATGCTTCGCAACAGCAGGCGCACAATTTTTTGCAGCAGGCGGACTGGCTGATCATCACACTGGGCTCTGCTTTTTCATACCGCCTTACGAAAGCAGCAGCAGCAGGGGAGCCGGGAAACGGGGTGGCTAACTGTCACCGGGCGCCTGCACAGTGGTTTGACAAACACCTGATGAGCATCGAAGAAATAGTGGCACAACTGGATACCCTGTATCACCGGTTGAAAATATATAACCCCGGCCTGAAAATACTTTTTACCATCAGCCCTGTACGTCATATCCGCGATGGCGTGGTGGCCAACAATCGCAGCAAGGCACGGTTGATAGAATCGGTGCATCATATTTGCGATAAGCTGGAGGGTGTATATTATTTCCCGGCTTACGAGCTGGTCACAGATGTGCTGCGGGACTACCGTTTTTATGATGCAGATCTTGTACACCCCAATTATATGGCAACAACGTATGTAATGGAGCGGTTCAGGGAACATTGCATAGACCCATCGGCCAAACCACTGATGAATGAAATAAAAAAGATTGTGGTTGCCCGCCGGCACAAGCCCTTTCACCCCGCTACAGCAGCGCACCGGCAATTCCTTTCGGCTCATTATGAAAAAGTAAAAATGCTGCAGGAGCAATATCCTTTCCTGCAGCTGCAGGAAGAGCTGGATTATTTTTCCGGTAAATAAATAGTCACGACACGCGGTACACCGTGGTGGAACTGTATACTTCGCCGGGCCTCAGCACCGTATTGCTGAAGGATGGTATATTGATGGCGTTAGGCTCTTTATGTGTTTCAAAACAGAGACCGGAAAAAGGGCCGTAAACCTTCCTGCTTTTGTATTCCAACACAGGGTTCCATTTGCCTGTATAGAAATGTACTACCGGCTCAGTGGTCAGCACTTCCAGCTTCAGGCCGGTTTCGTTGCTGATGCAGGTAGCTGCCGGTTGCAATCCGCCCTGGTTGTTGTTATCCAGTACAAAAGTCTGATCAAATCCGTCAGCGGCTACCCAGTTTGCATTTACTTTTCGTAATTGTGTAAAATCGTGCGGGGTACCTGCTACGGGTATTTTATTTCCTGTAGTCACAAAATTATCGTCCTGCTCCAGGTAAGCGCTGCTGTGGATCTGCACCTGGTGATTGCCAATATGCCCTGAATTGTCGAGACAGAAATAATCGTGGTGCGTCAGGTTAACAGCAGTAGGCTTATCAGTAGTAGCCGTAGTGGTCAGTATCAGCTCATCTTTGGGCGTCAGTGTGATGTTGAACAATGTTACAAGGTTGCCGGGATAGCCTTCTTCTCCGTCAGGGCTGCTGTATTCGAGGGTG
>DAOLFO010000491.1:0-1519 GCA_035326305.1 Chitinophagaceae bacterium | reverse complement strand
CATCACACAGAAAGAAGAGCAACTGAGCGGCACTGCTATTGCTGCCACGATGGAAGGTATGCGGCCGCTGCTCATCGAAGTGCAGGCGCTCGTTACCCAATCGGTATATGGCACACCGCAGCGAACAGTGAGCGGGTTTGATCTCCGCCGGCTCCAGTTGCTGCTGGCCGTGCTGGAAAAAAGAGGAGGTTTTCATTTTGGTGTAAAAGATGTTTTTTTAAATATTGCCGGCGGGCTGAAGATAGAAGACCCCTCTACAGACCTGGCCGTACTTTGCGCATTGCTTTCTTCCTACGAAGACATGCCGCTTTCACCACATATTTGCTTTGCGGGAGAGGTGGGGCTCAGCGGGGAAATAAGGGCCGTAAACAGGGTAGCCCAGCGCATTGCTGAGGCGGAGAAGCTCGGCTTTGAAAAAATCATTGTTTCCCGGTACAATCAGAAAGTGCTGAGTAAACAAAAATTTGGTATAGAAATAGTGACGATGGCGCGGGTGGAAGAAGTATACGAGTACCTGTTTGGGTAGCATACCATACTGTTATTTACTATTAGCGTTTTGCGCCTTCATTTAATATGTGCCTCACATATAGCGGGCAGGTACTAAAATTAATAGCACAATACAGTTAAAGGGAATAATTACAGTACGGGCTGTAAAAGCCGGAAACATTTTTTCAGCACCTTTATCTTTAAAGCATCCGGTGTTTCTGCCGGGTCACCATCTATGTGCATGGGCGCCTGTGAATGGTTGACAATGCTCAGCTCATCCGATTGGAAATAAACCACGGAGCGGTGTGCATCAATCTGTGTTTGTACCTGCAGCCGGTTGCGGCCACTTACCTGCCGCAGCGTTTGCACCAGGAAGCTGAGCTTGTTTTGTGCCGTCACTATCACCACGTCAATCAATCCGTCACTAAGGCTGGCAGCCGGGGCTATAGTAAAATTATTTCCAAACTGGTTGCTGTTGGCAATGCTGATGAAGTAGGCGTCCGTTTCAAATTTGCTGCCGTTTACCAGTAGTTCAAACCGGTAAGTATTGGCCGAAAAAAAATTACTGATCACTTTTTTCACATAAGTGCTCAGCCCTCTTTTGGGTTGATTGGCAAAGTCGTGGGCCACTTTTGCATCAAAGCCAAGCCCGCAGAGCATACAGGCAAACTGTCCGTTGATCATAAACCCGTCTGTCTGTACCGGCTTACCTGTAAAAATGATATCCAGCGCCTTTTGCGGTTTTTTAGGTATCCCGGCAGCCAGTGCCAGCCCGTTGCCGGAGCCGCAGGGCAGTATGCCAAAATTCACTTTCAGATCCATCAGGCTGCTCACTACCTGGCTTACTGTACCATCACCACCGGCAATCACAATGTCTGTCGTGTTATTTTCTGCCATAACGGTACGAAGAAAATCATAATTGCCGCTGGCCACCGAGGGAAAAACAAGATAGGGCACACCCTCCTGCTCCGCTCTTTTTTCTGCCAGCGCCTGCAGGTCTTTTTTTGCCCTTGTGCCTGAAATAGGATTAATA
>DAOLFO010000159.1:0-7250 GCA_035326305.1 Chitinophagaceae bacterium | reverse complement strand
AACAAAAAGCTGAGAATATATTCGTCGCCCCGCCATATTGCCAAACCGCCTGTTACCTGCTGGCGATTTTGTCTGTCTATAATTTAACTTCATATCTGTTTGCAAGTTTTTTTATACTGTCAATATAATGTTGATTGATGTAAGTTTTAACTTTCTCTTGTCTTGTCCCGTCTGGGAAAACAATGGTGTCAGTAACAGTTTGTGGTTTTAAAGAGTTTTGATAATGTTCAACTATCGTTTTTCGTCCTTTCTCTTTTTGGTCTGTCAACATATAAAACGCTATCAAATAATATGGTGAAAGTGTCGGGCTAATATATTTTTCGTCTTTGTCAATTAACTGTTTTAAAGTGTCAAGTGAAACGTAATTGTCAAACATAGGTTTTAAATATTTTTCAAGGTCGTTTCTAATTTGTTCAGCAGTTTTCTTTACTTCAATATTTTTTGATAGTGTATACCAATGGTCTCTGTTGTGAGAAAATGTTCCAAGTCTGTTTTGAATAAAGCAGTCATAAGTTTTTGGAAATTCATTTACAACTTCTTTGTCGGCAAGGATTGAAGAAATGTCAGCGTTATAAAAGCCAAAATTAAAAGTGAACATAACATTGTCGTGATAAGAGTTCCACTGACTTTTCTGCACATTGAAACATTGCGTTATGTCGTTTGTCTGTTTAGCGAAATGCAAAGTCTTTCGTTTAAAACCGAACTCTTTGAAGAAAGGCAGGATTGTCCCTTTACAAACTTCGTCAAATTGAGCCTTTAAAAATTCTGTCATAGTGTGTTGGTCTTTTCGCTTGCAGGTAACTCATAAATATACGAAACTCATTAAAAAAATCCTCCTTGAAAATCAAGGTATTAAGGGTGCGGTCAATTAATATCTGTTTCGTAAATGATGATTATTAAAAATTATAATGTGTCGTTTTAGATTACCATTCTATACCCTGCTTTTTAAATAAATCATCCAGCGGACTAATAATATTTACCAGCGACTTTTTACTCACGTGCAAGTATACTTCGGTTGTTTTTATGTCAAAATGACCCAGTAAATCCTTAATGTAAAAAATATCAATGCCCTTCTCCAGCATATGGGTTGCAAAGCTATGCCGCAATACATGAATACCAACCTGCTTGATAATACCAGCCTGCTCTTTTGCCTTACTGAATATTAGCTGTATGGTACGGGTAGGATAGGCAGCTCCCGTTTGCTCACTCTCAAACAAATATTTTTTTGGCCGCTGCCTACAGGTTTTTATATAATCTCTCAGAATATCCAGCAAAACAGGACTAAGGTTTACATAACGGTCTTTCTTTCCCTTCGCATTGCTTACCAATATCTGCATCCGGTTACTGTCTATATGGCTTAATTCCAATGCAGCAATTTCACTCACCCTCAAACCGGCACTATAGGCTGTAAACAACATGGCTTTATGCTTTTTGTTCTTTAATGCCGTAAACAACCTCCCTAACTCTTCTTCGCTCAATACCTTTGGCAGCAGCAATTGTTTTTTGGGCCTTGGTATGCTCACAAAAAACTTATCCCTCCCCAATACCTGTTCAAAATAAAATTTTAAAGCATTCAAACGGCTGTGAATCGTATTTTCTTTCAACTTCAGTACATTGATACAATACAGCAGGTATCGCTTTACATCTTCTACACCAAGCTCATTAATGTTTTTTTTGCCCAGCATCTGCAACAGGCAAAGCAACTCATTTTTATAAGTCCTTATGGTCGATTGGCTGTACGCCTTTAATTGAAGAAGGGCTTCCATTTCCCGCAATGCAGATGCATTGGCTTCGCTTAATGCACGCCCGGGATATTGTATTTGATCAGGTGCGGTTGAAGGTTTTATTGCTGAAACAATACCCGCATCCTCTGCCGGCTTTTTTGTTTTTAGCTGGTCGTCGTTTATTTCCGCAATGCCCTGTATGCTTTTTGCAAGCAACTCATAAGCCTTCCTGTTAAAAGGTAAATGCCAGCACTTATTTGTACGGCTCCAGCTAATACCCGGTATATCTCTTATTATATATTGCAGTTCTTTGTTGTAAGGGAAAAATAAGGCAATTCTTTCCTTGCCCCTGTGAAAAAGTTTTCTTAATATAATGCAGTGTGCAGGTGTCATAGGGCTTGATTGAGTGCACAGCTTCGCTGTCCTCACTTACAGTAAGATTCAAAATTTCTGGAAATTTAAATAGTTTTCCAGTATAAAAAAAGCGGGAACCCTCAGTAAGAAATAATTTTCTTTTTGCTATAAAAACCTGTTTTGCAAACGAAAATATTGCGGCTGATCTTCTATTCAATTGCCGTACCGCTATGCCAAGTTTCCAACTTCGCATACCCCATATTCTTCCCAAGCCCCATTTACCCACCCATCATCTTACAGCTTCAGCTTCTCCTCCTCCAGGTCGGCCTGGTGAAGAAATTTCCGCACCATCTCCTCATCAATCTGCAGGTCGGCTTTGTTCATCTGCAGCAATAGCTGCCGCTGCCGGTCAAGAATAGCTTTGTAAACCGGCTTTGCTTCCGGGGGTATAGCTGAGGATCCCCCTGGCTGCAACTGGCTTTGCCACCCGCTGACCAGCTTTTGCAAATAACGATTGTCCGCTGCCACCCCGCCTTGCTGTTCTAAATATGCCAGCGCTTCTTTTGCCAGTGCAGTGCGGAGCATTTCTTCCGTTTCTTCTTCCGGGTAATGATCCCGGAAGTCCGGCAGCTTTATTTTTTTGATAATAAACGGCAGTGTCAGTCCCTGCACCACTAAGGTGAGCAGTATTACCACAAAGGTGATATACAGAACCATGTTGCGGTGAGGAAAATCTGTTCCGTCGGCCAGTGTTACCGGGATGGACAGGGCAGCGGCCAGTGAAACCACGCCGCGCATGCCTGTCCAGCCCATCACAAGCGGCGCCTTCCAGCCGGGCCGGTTGTCGGCTACGGTAATAAAATTGCTGGCAATCCTCGTCACTATCACTGCTCCGTATGCCGCCAGCATCCTGCCCGCTATCAGTACCAGCGTAACCAGCAGCCCGTAGCCGGTGGCTTCGTAAAAGCTAATGCCCTCTTTCTGTAAACCCGACATGATTTCCGGCAGGTCAAGCCCGATCAGCATAAACACCAGCCCGTTTAATAAAAAGACAAAGCTCTGCCACACGTTTTCACCCCGCAAACGGGAAGAGCAGGATAGAAACTTATGCCGGTGATACGATAAAAAAAGTCCGCCGCACACTACCGACAGCACACCAGAAGCATGCACTTCCTCAGCAGCAATATACATGGCATACGGCGTTACAAGTGTGAGGATAATATCCATATTCACATCTGTGGGCAGCCATTTATGCACCTTCAGAAAAGTAAACCCCACCAGCAGCCCTATACCGGCCCCGCCTGCCACCATCCAGCCAAAGCTCAGCGCCGCCTCCTGCCATACAAACTGGCCCGTGGCCACCGCAATCATGGCAAAGCGGAAAATAATAAGGGAAGAAGCATCGTTCAGCAGGCTTTCCCCTTCAAGTATGGAAGACATACGCTTAGGCACTTTTACAAACTTCAGTATGGCGCTGGCGCTCACTGCATCGGGCGGAGAAACAATCCCGCCTAATAAAAAACCCAATGCCAGCGAAAATCCGGGAATAAAAGCATTGGCAGTAAAAGCAACGGAAACAGCCGTAAGAAAAACCACGATAAAGGCAAAGCTGCCAATGATCCTGCGCCAGTGCCAGAGTTCTTTCCAGGAATTGGCCCAGGCCGCTTCATACAACAACGGTGGCAGGAATATAATAAATATAAGCTCCGGATCAATTTTCATAGCCGGCACGCCGGGAATAAAGCTGATAGCAAGCCCTGCCAGCACCAGCAATACAGGATAAGCCACCCTGATTTTGTTGGCCAGCATTATCAGCAGCACTATAATCACTATCAGCAACAGGTAAAAAGGAAAATGCTCCAGCATATCAGTGTTGATTTTTGATTTCTAACATTTGACCCTAAACCTTAAACTTTAAACTTCAAACTTTCAACTTTAAGCTTCATCCCCACCCCTACCTCGGTATGATACTCACCGGCATGATAAGCTCAAATACGGTAGCGCCTGTCTGCCCTGTATAATAGTCCCTGTCCAGCAGGTGGCTGATACGGAAGCCGAAGGTCAGCGCATACTGGTTCCACCATTTTGTATCAAGGAAAAGCTCCCCGCCCACTGTACGCTGACTGGCAGATGAACGTTTATCTTTTGAAAACACTTTGCCGTAGTCAAAGAATACATTGCCCCTTACCCGTTGTATATACAGGATATTGGCAAAGCCCCGGTCGGGATAGAGCAATGGAAAATGATAGTTAGCCGAAGTGCGCCACATGGAAGCTACCGTGGGAAAATACAAAGCATTGTATCCTCTCGGGTAAGCAAAGCTGTTTCCAAAAGCAGCATTGACCGTGTCCGTTTCCAGGTAAGCGCCGGTAAGCACCAGGCTGTGCGCAGGCAAAGCGCCGGGCAGGTACAGTGCCCCGGCCGTATGCACCTGCCAGCTTTTATACCGGTTGGTGATATAGCGGTGCTGCACCAGCAGATTGTAGCCCAGCCGGGGATAGATATGCTGCCTTGCCATTTCCACCTGGCTGCCCCACTGGATATAATGATGCAGGTAGCCAAACTGTATAGTGGCAAATGAATCTTTGTAAATGCCTTTATTAAAATCGCTGCGGTAATGATAATTGGTGCCTGCTGTGAAGTGATTGACCGTGCGCCCCTTTACCCGGCTAAGCGGGATGCTGAACCCGATGCGGGAATCCAACTGGCTCCATTGCTTCAGCTTATTGCCTGCCTGCACCTGCCGGTCGAATGTATACTCCACTCCCGCCTGCAAATGCGGGAACCACTGTCCAAAAACGGTCCCGGCCCCCACTGCATTGGTTTTATCATTTTCGTTGTATTGGTAATAAATTTCCGTTTGCAGCGTATTCAGGATATTTTCTCCGTACAATGAAAAATAAAACAGCGGATCCTCGTAATAAGGCCGCCAGCTATGAAAGTTGATGAGGTTTTTGCTCTTGAGGTAAGGCCGGCTGTCAAACTGCCGGAGCGGTACCGGCAGCAGTGCCGGTGTGCCACCGTCCTGTATAGCAAATAATGGCATTGCTTCTTCCTGCACCTGCACCGGGTCTGCCTGGCGGAGCAACGCTTCCTTATCCGCCTGCTGCAATTGATACCCATCTGCAGTAAAAGCAGACCATGTAATTTTTTCGTCACCTGTATTTACAAAATATTCACCCAGGCTGCCATTGGTAAGCCGGTATATTTTTTTCTCTTTTAATTTCAAAACATATACATGGTCAAGTCCCTCATAGGAAGCGGTAAAATAAACAGCATCCCGGACTACGGACGGGTTGCCCGCCACCTGGTAAGAAGGCGGTGTAAGCCGGATGATATTTCCCGACACCCAATCTGCAAGGCCAAGCACCGACTTACCATCAGGCAGCCTCACTACCACCACCACGGTATCCGTGTTCAAAAATTTCGGGTCGGTAAATACATGACCGCCCCATGCCGGTATTTTTTTCTCCACTTCGCCTGTAGCCACATTCAGCAGGTGCAGGCTGCTGGTGCCATTAGCTGCTTGCTCAGCAGCCACCACATACCTGCCGGATGCATCTATATCCGGTGTAAAATACTTTGTCTTTTTTGTAAGGCGCACCTGCTTGCCGGTGGCAATGTCCAGCAGCTTTAACACACTGTAATTGCGCCAGCGCCAGCGGGCATCGTTCTCATAAGCCGCATATACTATTTTCCCATTGCGATAGGAATACTGGTCGTCTACAGCTATATCACGCACTCTTATGCGATGCTCTTTGTCTTTATTTTTTATAATAAATACCGGGCGGCGGTTATAGCTTGTTTTCAGGGCCAGCACCGAATCCTGCCCGATGGCATAGGGAAAGAGATAATTCTCCACTACCCGCTGATTGCCGGGTGTTATATTTTGCACCTGGACCGGAATTTCTTTCCGGCGGCCGGCGCTATCCGCCTTTTGCCGGTACCAGGCCAATGCAGATTCCCTGAATGCACGATAAGAAATCCCGGTATGTTTTTGTACCGCTTTCTGAAAAGGGTAAAATAACCCTTTAAAAGCAGAAGCATCATGGGTTACTTTTTGCCAGAAATCGTCTCCGTATTTTCCATAGCCATAGCTGACCAGCAGGTAGCCCAGGTCATAATGGCCGGGCACATAATCTTTAAGTGAGCCATTGCGCAGCTTCATCCATGAATAGCGCTTACTACCGGCCCACAATGCCGGATACGCATTCTGAAACAAGGGCAGCCGGCCTCTGCCCTGCCTGGTCAGCACGGTTTCTGTATACACGGCATCACCTTCATAAAACCAGTCGGGAATGCTGGCATTCACCGCCAGCGCATAGCCTTCCTGCCCGAATAATGTTGCCATTAGTTTACTCAGCCCGTTATGAAAATTGTTGAATTGCTGCACATGCCTGTATTCATGCAGTGCCAGTTGATCTGTCCAGGGTATGGTGCCCTGGCTAAACGTTTCAGTTGGTGGTGTCAGGTACAGTTCGCTCCGGTACGGGCCAAGCCCCACATAGCCATTGGGTATTACCGTTTGGTTTTGCAGCACCACCTGTATTTTTTTCAGTCTTTTACCAAGCGGCATCCTGTTATTTGCTGCCTGCAGGTGCATCAGCGTAGCCACCCGGCTGGCCTGGCTGTCCAGTCCCTGGGGGAAGATGATCCGGGCCGTATCAGTATCAATCTGCCGCCATTTTACCGAAGGCGGTGTGCCGCCAAACTGCTGGCCGCAGGCATAGCATGGAATGAGGAACAGGCAAAACAGCAGTAAGGAGAAGCGCATGAGGCGGTCGGGTTAGTTTTGAGTTTTAAGTTTTGAGTTGCAAGTTTTAAATTGGTATCCATCGTCTATGGACTATGGTCCATTGGCTACTTATAAATTTCCACCACTTTCTCCTTTCCTTCCTTCACATATCCACGGTACATTCCTTCTGTGCAAAAGGGCATAGCGATGTTGCCGGATTTATCCACGGCTATCAGCCCGCCATCGCCACCCAGTGCAGGCAGCTTTTTCATCACCATTTCAGCAGCGGCTTTTTCAAGGCTCATACCGCCATACTCCATCATATCGCTGATGCTTTTTGCCATCACAAGGCGGATAAAATATTCACCCCACCCGGTACAGCTAATAGCTGCGGTATTATTATCGGCATAGTTACCCGCCCCGATAATGGGCGCATC